>JAHFFM010000085.1 GCA_023247935.1 Candidatus Omnitrophota bacterium
GAGTAACAGGTATTGGCTTGGCAAACAACGTGACGCCCATTTCCAGGCTTCAGGTCAATGGAACGGCCACCATCGGCGGAGGAGCGGCAGCCAATTCCAACGGGAACATTCAGATTATTCCTGTCGGTGTTGCGCCTAACGCGGGCCGGATCACTTTCGGCGGGGCAGGAGCTGGCTGGAAAATGCATATCAGCAAAAATAACGGCGCCACTACCAACGATTACCTGACCGTGCAGGATAACGGAAATGTTGGGATTAACAACGCAAATCCGGCTTACAACCTCGACGTAACCGGCACGTCTAGCCTGAATGGGACGCTTCGGGTCAAAGACTCCGCCAGTGCTACCCAGGGAGACCTACAAATAAGCTGTACCGGGGGTGTTTGCTACACTTACGCAGTGTATGCTTGAGTTGATTTTTGACAAAAATTGACAAAATCTGTTGCTAATCCGTTCTATTTTGTGCATAATCAACCCCATGCACGGAAAAACTATGTCTAAGGCATTAATCGTATGAATAATGCCAAAATCTGGATGCTTGTTACCGGAATCGTCGTTATCGCTTCCGGTTTTTTGCTGTATTCCCTGATACGTTCAAAAGAAACCGAAAGAGCGGTTTTCCTGGTCAAAGTCCAGGAGCTTACAATCCGCCTGGCTGAAATAGATAAGCTGAAAATTGAGCTGGAAAAAATCAAAAAAGATAAAGTTGACGCGGAAACGAAATCGCGCGATGAAATCACTTTTCTCGAGAGCCAAATCGTTGAACTCAAAAAGGCGGAAACTGGATTTAAATCCAGAATTGATTCTTTAAATAAAGTGAAAGAGAGCTTGACCAAATATATGGAAAACAGCAACGCGGTTGTCACAAAGCTCAATAAAAAAATCGACTCCTTGCAAAAAGAAAGAGATGAGCTTTTGGCAAAAGCAAACACCGCTTCGAAAGAGCCTGCAGCGCCAGCTTTTGTTGACCCTATGAGCCAAATACCTTCACAGCCGGACATTGAAACAGAAAAAAGCTTCGATGAAAATCCTGCCGCAGGCGCCAAACTTTTAAACGATGAAATCGTTGATCTTGGCCAGATCATTATACATCCATCCACAAACGAAGCGGCCCGCGTCGAACACGTCAATTCTCTTTATGGTTTCATTGTCATGAGCGCAGGAAGTGAAGACGGCCTTAAAAAAGATTCCGTTGTGAATATCACCCGAAACAACCGTCTCATCGCGAAGGCGGTTATCAAGAAAATACGTGAAAATGTCTCCTCGGCCGTTACCTTGCCGGAATGGACTCGAGAAGAAATCAAAGTCGGAGACTTGATCAGCGTAACCAGCCTTACGCCGCTGCCGCAAACCAGTTTAAAAGCGTGAGACCGATAAACGCCCCTAAAGATTTTTTGACGAATTGCTATACCCGCGAAGGCATATTTCCTTTTCTAAAAAAAATGGAGGAGGAATTTCTTACCAACAAAAGACCGTTTTCCGTTCTAATCCTTGACGTGGATCATTTCAAGTTATTTAACGATAAATATGGTCACTTGTACGGCGATGAAGTACTGAAATACTTTTCAAGCTCGCTGCGACTGGATCTTGAAGACGAAGAAAACGTGCCGTTCAGGTTTGGCGGCGATGAATTCATTATGGTATTTCCGAACAAAACGGCGAATGACGCTTACCGCCTTGCCGGCCGCCTGCGAAAGAATATCCGCACACGTTCATGCCTTATCAAGGGGAGGCAGCTTAGCGTCACTTTTAGCGGAGGAATAGCCAATTATCCGGGAGACGCCAGTTCCGCGGATGAAATTCTGGAAAAAGCGGACAGAGCCCTTTATTATTCAAAAAATCACGGGCGGGGGCGTATCACCAAACACTCTGATCTGGCTCAAAAAGAATTTCTTCAAATTAGCGGGGTTGTTGCCATATTGGTTTTTGTCGGCGCCTTTTTTTACTTTTTCCGGGATATACTGTCATCCAAAATTATACCGGCCATTCCCAGATTAACGAGCGTGCTTCGCATCAAACCATTCCCAACCACAAACGTAACGGGGCCGCCGCCCGGACACACCACTCTTGAGTCCACGCCGCCAATTGTCACGCCAACCCCCCAAACGGCGCCACCGGCAGAACAGGGACAACCGGCGGATTCACAACCCACACAAAAAATTGAACAGCCTGTCTCCGAAATCAGTGAAATTTATTTGGATTCGGGGCGGGTCATTAAAGGAAAAATTATTAAGGAAACGGACGAAATTATGGAAATAGAGCTGGGCCTCCAGGAAGGCAAAGGTGTTTTGCAACTTAAAAAATCGCAAGTCATCCGAATCGACCGAGGTGGAAGGCTAGCCGCCAAATTAGCCGAGTAAACAAAAGAGGAGTTTGGCGGTTTTGCATAAAAAATACATTCTTCAGTCTTCGCGCGAAGCTTCCGCTTTTACCATTGATTACGAAAAGGAATTAAATCCTTCCCAATTCGAAGTCGTGACAAAGGCTGACGGGCCCGCGCTTGTTTTGGCCGGGGCCGGATCCGGAAAAACACGGACCCTGGTTTATCGCGTCGCTTATTTGCTGGAAAAAGGCGTAAGGCCCGAAGAAATCCTTCTGGTGACTTTTACCAACAAGGCGGCGAACGAAATGAGAAGCCGCGTGGAAAGCCTGCTCAAAACCAAAGCAAAAGGTTTGTGGTGCGGCACGTTTCATCATGTGGCTAACCGCATTCTTCGCCAATGGGGAAAACCGCTTGGCCTTGATTCGGATTTTGGCATTCTGGACGAAGAAGACAGCCGCGATTTGATCAAGGCCTGTTTAAAATCTCTTGAATACCTTACCGGCAGCGCCAAACTTCCAAAAGCCTCCGTAATGCAGTCTGTCTTGAGTTTTTCCGTGAATGCCCAAAAAAGCGTTTCGCAAATTATTACCCAAAATTATCCGCATTTTTTAAACTTCACCCCTTTATTTGAAAAACTGCAAAAAACGTACGTGGAAAGAAAGAGTAAAATTAAAAGCTTGGATTACGATGATCTGCTTGTTTTCTGGCTGCGGTTGATAAAAAATTCCGAGCAGGTCAGGCAAATTTTGACCGAAAGATTCCGTTATTGTCTGGTGGACGAATATCAAGACACCAACAAAATTCAACATGAAATCATGCGCACCATTTCGGAAAAACATCGCAATCTTTTGGTCGTGGGCGATGACGCGCAATCCATTTATTCCTTTCGCGCCGCCACAATCCGTAATATCCTGGATTTTCCAAAAGATTTTCAGGATTGCAAAACTTACCGGCTTGAAACCAATTACCGGTCCGTTTCCTCAGTTTTAAATCTGGCCAATCACAGTATTCGCCAAAACCAGGAACAATTTCCAAAAAATCTAAAAAGCATGCGCGAGGAAGGACAAAAACCCCAGTCCGTCCGCGTCCGCGACGGCAGACAGGAAGCCGCTTTTATCGCACAGCGAATCATAGAGCTTCATGAAGAAGGGGTCGATTATTCGGAAATGGCCGTGTTATTTCGCGCTCATTACCAGGCGGCCGAACTGGAACTTGAACTCGCAAGAAGAGGCCTTAACTATCTTGTTCGCGGAGGGGTGCGTTTTTTTGAACAAGCCCACATCAAAGACGTGCTCGCTTATCTAAGAATTGTGGCCAATCCTATGGATGAAATCGCATGGATTCGAGCCTTGACCCTGCAGTCCGGCATTGGTATCGGCTATGCGGATAGAATATTTCAGCGCGCTGAACAGGCGGGCGGCAACCTTGAACAAATTTGCGGGGAATCATTTGGCGGGGATTTACCGGCGCGTGTTCGCCAAGGATTTGCCGGATTTAAAAACACCTTCACAAAATTAATCCGTGAAGAACGCCGGGATCATCCCGACATGATGATTGAATCCGTTTTGGAAAATGGCTATTCCAAACATATTTTGCTAAATTTTGAAAATGCCAGAGACAGGTTGGAAGACCTTAGGCAGCTTGTGAATTTCGCGCATTCTTACAAAGGATTGAAATCATTTTTGGCGGATGTAACTTTAAAAGAAGGTTTTCGCGGGGAAACATTAACGGGGGACGCGGAGGCCGAACAAATCGAATCGCCGCTTATTCTTTCCACGATCCACCAGGCAAAAGGCTTGGAATGGAAAGCGGTTTTTGTCATGGGTTTGGCGGAAGGCCAATTTCCGCACGCCAAATCCTTAACAAGCGAAGAGCAATTAGAGGAAGAGCGCCGGCTATTTTATGTTGCTTGCACTCGCGCCAAAGATTGGTTATTTTTAACGCACTCCATGATGCGTTATGATGCTCAGGCTGGCATGGTGATTAACCGGCCTTCTATTTTTCTATTGGAATTGGAATCTTCGCTTTATGATGAAGTGGAAGTAGAACAGCGCGAAGAAAAAGACACTATTTACATTGAGGATGACCCGGATGAATAAAAAAGCTGGCTTACCAGCCGTTTTTCTTGTGGTGCTTGTGGATTTGATTGGTTTTGGAATTGTTTTGCCGCTTCTACCTTTTTACGCTTCGCAATTCAACGCTTCGCCGCTGATGATTGGACTCCTTTACAGCGTGTATTCTTTTTCACAACTTCTGTTTTCTCCTATATGGGGCGCCTGGTCGGATAAAATCGGCCGGAGACCCGTGATGCTGCTGAGCACATTCGGCTCAACTTTGTCTTACATATTATTTGCTTTTTCACACACACTTCCCATTCTTTTTCTGTCCAGAATGCTGGCCGGTGTTATGGGCGGAAATATTGCAGCCGCCCAAGCTTATGTCGCGGATGTGACCACTCCCGAAAACAGGGCAAAGGGGATGGGAATGATTGGCGCGGCTTTTGGGATCGGATTTGCTCTTGGTCCGGCCATTTCAAGCTTTCTTTTGCTGCCCGCCACACAAGAGAGGCTTCAAGCCATCATGCCCGCCAATATCCAACAATATTTAAGCGAAAATCCTTTTTCCGTGGCCGGGTTGGTTGCGGCGGTTATGTCTCTTTCGAGCTTTTTACTGGTCGCTTTTTTTCTGCCGGAAAGCGTTTCCATGATGAACCCGGGGGACGCTTCGCGCGTGAAAAAAAATTGGGTTTTCTCAAAAGGCTTTTGGCAGTCTATTTTTTCGAAAAATGACCGCACCATACCCCTTTTGTATTTGTCCATGCTGCTAATTTCTATCGGCCATTCAAGTTTATATAGCTCGTTTCCGCTTTTTTGCAAAAAAGTACTGGAATTTAAACCCAATCAAGTGGGGATTCAATTTTTGATCATGGGTGTTATTGCCATTTTTGTGCAAGGCGGTTTCATCCGGCCGCTCGTCAAAATTTTTAAAGAAAGAAGTCTATTTGTAACGGGCAATATTTTGATGACAACGGGCATTTTTTTAATCCCTTTTGCGCACTCGGTGCTCAGTCTATCCATTTTTCTTTCCATTCTTGCCATTGGCGCAAGCCTTAACGGCCCAACTCTATCAAGCCTTGTATCCAAAAAAGCAGGGCGCGACGAAACCGGGCTTGCGATGGGAAATTTGCAAGGCATGGCGGCGCTCGGGCGCGTCATCGGCCCGTCGTGGGGAGGGTGGCTTTTCGGCCTGAATTCCAGGGCTCCATTTTTTGCGACAAGCTTCCTTGTTTCGATTACGATTTTGATTTATTTCACCCAAAAAACCACGGAGATTTCTTGACAGCCCGAAGTGGTTTTGGGATAATTCTGGATGCCTAATAATTCTGAAAGAAAACTTTTTTTTGGTCTGTTTATTTTTCCATTGTTGATTGCCGTTGGAATGGCCGTGATGCTTTGTACGGTCGTTTTGATGACCTACGAACAACAAACTCCCGAATCTCTTCTTGAATCCCTCAAAAAAAGCTCACCCGCTAAACGCTGGCAAAAAGCTTTTGAACTTTCCAATGAAATCAACCGCCATCCGGACAAGATAAATAACCCTTCCATTCGCAGCGAAATGATTCAGATTCTGAAAGACACAGAAAATTTTGACGTGAAAACACGCGGTTATATGGCCTTGGCGCTCGCGCGACATGATTCAGATGAGACTTTTCAAGCTTTACGGGATACCCTAAAAGCGCCCGAGGATGAAATCAAAGTTTATTCTTTATGGTCTCTTGGGATATTAAAAAGAAAAGAAGCGGCGGAGGACATAGAGCTTTTATTGACCAACGAATCCGCTGAAATCAGAAAAATCGCGGCTTATGTTTTGGGCGCTATTGACGCACAGGACAGCGTATACAAGCTTAAACCTCTTTTAAAAGACGAATCTGCGGATGTTCGCTGGAACGCGGCGCTCGCGATGGCAAGACTGGGAAGCGGGGATGGTTACAACGTGCTCATTTCTATGCTGGAACGCGAAACACTTTCAAAAGAAACAGTCAATGACGAGCAGCTGGAAACCGTCATGATAAATGCCACGAAAGGATTGGTCTTGATTCAAAAGCCCGAGTCCATTAAAATTCTTAAATCTTTGTCGGAGCATGACAAGAGTTTAAGAGTGCGCCAAGCGGCGCTTAACGCATTACAACATTTGGAAAAATTTTTTTCATGAGCGAAATAACACCCCAACCCAATCCGGCTCCACCTCAACCAACAGCGCCTGCACCCGCGCCCGCTGCGGCGTCCCCAAAACCCTTGATAGCCAAACCAATGGACAGGCGAAATTTTCTTTCCTGGTTTGGTTTGGCATGGGTGAGCTTTGGAGCGGCAACCGGTGGCGCTCTTTCTTTAGTGCTGCGTTATTTATTTCCAAATGTCGTTTTTGAACCTCCTACCAGTTTTAAGGCAGGCTTTCCGGCGGATTACGAAATCGGAAAAGTAGATGAAAGATGGAAAGAAAAATTCGGGGTTTGGATCGTGCGTGTCAGCGAAGGTATTTATGCTTTGTCCACAATTTGCACTCATTTGGGCTGCACCCCTAACTGGCTTGATTCGGAAAGCAAATTCAAATGCCCCTGCCACGGCAGCGGGTTTTATAAAACCGGCATTAACTTTGAAGGTCCGGCGCCAAGACCTCTCGAAAGATACAAAATAGCTCTTGCGGAAGACGGACAGATTTTGATTGATAAAAGCAAAAAATTCCAGCAGGAAAAAGGGGAGTGGAATAATCCGGACTGTTTTCTAACGGTTTAGGAGCAATCACAATATGGCAGAAACACCACAAAAACCAAAATTCAATTTAGGTAAATACATCACGGAATCACAGCTTTACAAATCCATGTTCCGTCATGGCTATTCCACATCCGACCGTGACCGGGCGCTTTCCGTCATGACAAACATCTTTTTCCATCTCCACCCTGTTAAAGTCCGCAAATCCGGCGCGCGATTTGGTTTTACCTGGTGTGCTGGCGGTTTATCCTTTTTCGTATTTCTAACCTTAGTTGTAAGTGGAATCCTTTTAATGTTCTATTATCGCCCTACAGTTGAGCACGCGTACGATGACATCATGGCGCTTCGGGACCATGTGCCGTTTGGTATCATGCGAGAACTGCATCGCTGGGGAGCGCATGCCATGATCATCACGGTATGGCTGCACATGTTCCGTGTTTTTATGACGGGCTCTTACAAACCGCCGCGCGAATTTAACTGGGTGGTGGGTGTTATCCTTTTAGTTTTGACCATGCTTTTAAGCTTTACCGGCTATCTGCTTCCCTGGGACCAGCTGGCCATGTGGGCCATCACCGTTGGAAGCAACATGGCGCGCGCCACGCCTTTTTTGGGGCATGAAGGTCCCGGAGCAGCGCTTTTGGCGATAGGAGATATTCAGCTGGTAACTTCCGGCAGCGATGTCCGCTTCGCGCTTTTAGGGGGTCGTTTTGTGGGCGCAGGCACGCTTCTTCGTTTTTACATTCTTCATTGTGTAGCC
>JAHFFM010000086.1 GCA_023247935.1 Candidatus Omnitrophota bacterium
TTCAACGGCTCTTTTGAGAACATTTTCTGCGGTGGTCCGAAGAATCGGCTGATGCTTCACGTCATACGCCAAAATGTCTTTGGCGCACATCAAACCAAGCTTTGGATTATTCGGGTCTTTTTGAATCGCCGCATAATACAATTGAATCAAATCCTGCGGAGAATCCGCCGCCAAAGAGGGCGCCATGGCTCTTGCCTTATGAAAATCGTACATCGGCTCATAAGGATTCAATTTTATAGCTTTTTCAAAATCATCGGCGCTTGCCTGCATCTCCCGAAGACTGTCTTTGGAATCATTGGAGCGCGCCAGGGCGGCACAAATGAAACCTCTTAAAAAATAGGCTTCCGGATTAAAAGGATTTATTTTTAGGCTTTGATTAACCGGCCCCAGCGCTTCAATGCCGGGTTTTTGCTTCCAAATTTCTTTGGCTTCCAAAAGCAAGTGATCAGACAGTCCAAAGAAAATCGATCCGGAAAAAGAAAGCAGAACAGCTAAAGGTATAAGAATCTTTTTAAGGCTGATAATTTTGGGATTTGTTTCAAATTTTGGAGAATCCAGGGCAAAAAGAAGTCCCACCGCCACCGCCGAAAAAATAAAGTTAGCCGGAATATGAAAATTAAAATCAAACAATCCGTGGATTAAAATTCCCAAAAAAGCGGCCAAACACCCGCTTCCCACCCCTATACGCAGCTTGCTTTCGTCGCGGCAGATGATTTTCCAGCCATGAATAAAAATCAAGACTGAAATCACGGCCACGACCAGAAAACTCAATAAACCACAATCCGTTATGAGCTGCAAAAACTCATTATGCGCGAAAACCGGCCTCATCGAAAAACCCTCCGGGCGGTATTTCAAAAAAATGTAACCGAAGGTGCCCGGTCCCGAACCGAATAAGAAAAAGTGAGGAATCATTTTCCAGGCGCCCCGCCAGGTCAGCACGCGATAAAAAAGAGACAATTCCTCTTCCTGAGTCATATTTTTAATGTTTTCAAGCCTCTGCTCGATGGGATTTGTCCCAAGAATGATGATTGCGCCAACTATCAAACCAAAGAAAATAAAAAGAGGGATAATGCTGGAGCGGATCATTTTTCGCCTCCAAAGCAAAACTATCATAAATAAAATGGCGCTCACGAAAGCGATCAAACCTCCCCGGGACAAAGCGAAAACAAAAGCGGCGCCCATCAGCACACATGAAAAAATAAATAGAACCTTTTTAGAGGGGTCGCGCTCGGCAAAACTCATTCCCAGTGAAATGGGAAGAACCAATATCAAGAATCCCGCAAAATGATTATGGTTTACGTACGTAGAAGACATTAAATACGAACGATGCCACCACTCCTTAGGCAGCCCTCCCAAAAGCTGCAAAATGCCTACAATCGAAAGAAAAGCGCCTAAAATGACCAGCCACAGCACAAGACGAACGATGTGAGCGCGGTCTTTTGCATAATGAAGCGTTGCCCAAAATGCGATCAAAGCACCTAAGGCATAATAAAGTTCAACCCAGGAAACAACGTGTATTTTGGAAAAAAGGATAGAAATTGTAAAAAATATAAAATAGATGCCGATCCACTTATCGAGCGGGGTTTTACAAACGCCCCCTTCGGCAATACGCATGAAATGAAGCCAATAAAACATAAAGCCAAAAGCCAAAAGAGCCGAACAAATGGCAAAATTCCATAAAATAACCGAGCCCAGGAGAACAGGAAAAAGAAAAAGACTTGCGAAGAAAAAAACCTGGAGTATTTGATAAGAAAAATCGAGAGTTTTTCGCGAAGAGGATGAAATTTCGCGGCTCAAGCTTACGTCCGGCGTACGCTTAGCTTATTGTAGTATTTCTTGTAATATTTGGTATAGCTGGTTTTATCCGACATGGTCATGTCGTTTAGAATAACTCCAATAAGCTTGGATTTAGATTCTTTGATTAAAGTCAAAGCCCTGTTAAGAACACGGGCTGTGGTGAAACCGCAGCGAATATTGAGCAAACAGCCTTCCAATTGAGAAATCATGATAGATGCATCAGAAATAATGGTAATCGGCGGCGTATCATAAATTACGATGTCATAACGCTTTCTTGATTCTTTGATGAATTCCGTCATGCGCTGGGAACTCAAAAGCTGCGCAGAATCAATCACGCTCTTCCCGCAGGGAACCACGCTTAAATTTGGAGTTTCGGTTTTACGAGTGACTTCGTCCAGGGAATAACTTTCCGTCAAGTACTCGCCAAGGCCTTTGCCGCCTTCATAGCCGTAAATTTCATGGATACGGCCTCTTCGGAAGTCGGTGTCTACCAAAAGTACTTTTAAATTTGCTTGAGCAATCGCGATGGCAAGATTGGAAGTGACGGTTGTTTTTCCTTCGCCTGGACCAGGACTGATAACGGCAAAATCTTTGAGAGAATTTTCGCGGGTGGCATACCACAACACGTTCATGCGAATTAACCGGTACGCTTCGACAGAAGGAGAATCCAATTGCAGTGCAACCAACCTATCCAAATCTTTTTTCTGAAACGCAGATCGTTCTGAGAATACGGAGCCCAAAAACAGCACCTTTCCGAGGTGGCGCTTCAAATCTTCATCAGTCTTGATCGTGTCATCCAAATAATCGACTAAGAAAGCCAGCATAAAGCCGCCAAACAACCCGACAAAAACACCCAGAATAATATTCAGAACCTTCTTTGGCTTAACAGGGTCTTTGGAAGCGTAAGCATAATCTACAATGCCAACGTTATTCGTTCTGGAGCTTGAAAAAACCGAACTTTCTTGGATTTTGTGCAGCGTGTCTTCCAAAAGCGCCTGGTCTTCCATGGAAACGCTTTCCATGATATCTGCGTTGTTGGTTTCCTTGGCGCGCTCGTTTTCAATGCGCCGAGCCATGGTACGAATTTCATTGCGCAAGGCGATCATTTCAGGATGTTTCGGGCCAAAACGGTTGGATAAAGTATCAAGCTTGGATTGAAGGCGCAAAAATTCATCATTCAAAGAGGCCATACGCTGGTTCCGGATAAACACGAGCGCGCGGCGCATCAGGTTATCTTTCACATAAACTTCGGCCAAACGATTGGCCACGTCAGCCGCGATCTTCGGGTCCGGATATTCAAACGCGATCACGATCATTCGGCTGCCCTTCACGGGCTCGATGTAAATATCCTTGCTGAAATAATGCGTGAAAATTTTCTCAAACCCGACTTTTTTCCGGTAACGCGGGGTGTCCTTTAAGCTGAATTCCTCATAAACTTTTCCGGCGATCGTGTCGGATTTGATCAATTCGATTTGAGTGGTGACGTAGGTTTCAAAAATATCAATGCTTGTGCCAGCGGAAGCGGATTCTTCCGCAGAACGCACGTTCGTATTCTCACCTTCAATAATGATTTTTACTTCTGAGCGGTAAAGAGGCGTCATCAAGAACGTGCCGACGGTGATCACCGCTGTGCAAATCACAAAAAAGGAAATAATCACCCAGCGACGGCGCGATAAAATCTGGAAATAATCTTTTATATTTTTTTCAGGAAAAATACTGGGCTGTTCCATGGGATATTAAAAGAAACTCTTGGGTACCACAACGACGTCGTCCGCCTGCAACTCTTCTTCAGCGGACAAATCTCCGAGTTGGGTGATGCGGGTTGTATCCACTTGGATCTTGGATTCGGAGCCATCTTCATTTTTTCGGATAATCTGCACGCTTTTTTGATTGGCGATCGGGGTAAAACCGCCCGCCGTGGAAATAGCACGAATCAAAGAAGTTTGCCCTGAAAGCTCATAGCTGCCGGGTTTTCTGATTTCACCGATAATGGAAAAATGGCTGTATTCGAGGACAAAAATCGTAACCTGAGGATTAATGATGTAATCCCCGTCTAACTTCTTTTCAAAGTCTTTTTCTGCTTCAGCAACACTCATTCCACCCACTCTTACACGGCCAAGAAGAGCGTGTTTGATATAACCATCTTCTCCGACTCTGTAAAGCTGATTGACGCTAGCTTCACCAAAAATCTTTATTTGAAGCATGTTGGAGGGACCGATGATATAAGGATTTTCATCCCGTTCAAAGGGTTGGCTTTTTTCCAGCGCGCCGGGATCTCCGGAGTTCTGTCTTTCGGCAGCCACAGCGAAAACTTCGTTAAAGTTTAACTGAAGGGCTAAAAAAGCCATTAGAAATAAAGCTTTGAAAAAAGACCGGTGGGTCATCGGGTGATTTTAGAAAGCCGCACGAACGCCAGCACTGATTTCATTGCCGCCGTAGTCGAGACCGTCCAAATTAGATTCTCTTCCGCTATAGCGATAATCCAAAGTGACTGAAACAACATCATTTGGTAAACGGTATTCCAAACCGGTGCCGCCTTCCCATACCCAATCACGGCGAGTTTCTTCTTCTGAAGTGGCGCGGCGCACAGTGATTCGGGAATAATCGTTGTAAGACACCATTCCGTGAGAATTCCAATAAATCCTGTCATGGATTTGGCGGTTCCAAGTCAATTCCGCGCGGCTGCGAGTATAATAACTCTGATTGTCAAAAGTAGATTCTTCAGGAGAAACATCACCTTTTAAAATCCAGGTGCTGAGCTCTGTAGGATCGTATTGAAGCGCTCCACGAAAAACAAGGTTATTGTAATCGGGTCTGATTTCTTGGTCGTAAATGCGGTGCTGCACACCAAGCCAAGCTTGATAAGCGATTAGCTCAGTGAAATTCCCGCGAATACCACCCATATATTGATAGCCATCTCCATTTCTATCACCAACTTCGGTGTAGTCAATGTTAATGTAAGACAATTCAGCCAGAACCTGCATGGCTGGCGTCCAATCGTGACCGATACGTTGGTACACGGTAAAAAGATTATGGTTAAAACTTTGATCCGTTATTTCGCCGTAATCCACCCAGAAATTGGTGATTTCATTTTCAAGAAAGAATTGCGAAAAAGGAACTTCCAGGAGGGAGTGAAACGCATTTTCGTCACGCTGGATGCGGTCCGTGAATTCGGTATTAGCTCTGGACTCGGTTTGTTCATGAAGGTCATCAATATCGAGGGTAAAAGGAACAAAATTGAGCTTCAAACCGGCATTTACGCTGTAATCCGTATGGTTCTGATTGTCAAACCGGTGAAAAATTTCACGGTAAATGGAACCGCCCGCCGTCAATAAATGCTGCCCGCCGTTTAAAGGAAGCTCAGCGTTTAATTTGCCGCGTAAAGTATTAATGAGGTCATTTTTTTCCTGGCCGCTTTCTTCCAGGAAAACGTTGTCATCCCAACGGAATTGATAATCAGCGCTCGGCCTCAAATGAACCGGCCCTACTTCAAAGCCTTTATTCGCGTAATCATAAGAAGACTGCCCGGCTGTATCCTCATAATCTTCAGCTGTTTTGGTGCCCTTTCCATGGAAGTACTTGCCTTCCGACTTAGGCTGAGGAACCGCGGCTTGCGCCACCCCTGCTCCTAATAAAAACATACCTCCAACTAACAATAAAATACTTTTTTTAGTGAAAATTGTCATGTAAACCTTTCTTTCAATTTGTTTTGGCCGTCACGTTGGATCTGCAACGGCACTATCCAAAGGAAGCGTAAATTTTATTTAAGGCATTTTATAATTTCTGGACAAACAGTTCAAGGAAATTAAAATGGAGGCTTGATTGAGGTTAAAAAATTTAACCGGAAGCTACACGATTACGGCATTGCTGGGCGAAGATTTCAAGCCATTGCCGTTATAAGCTTTTACCGTGTAGGTAAAGGTTTGGCCGGTAGCCACGGTGTCTGTTGTAGCTGTCGTGCCCATGGATTTCAAGTAAGAGCCGTTCTTGTAAATGTTATAACCGGAAGCTCCTGAAACAGGGTTCCATGTCATAGAAACTTTATCGCCGCTTCTGGTCGCAGCCAAACCCACAGGCGCTGCTAAACCCGGCAAACTGACGCTCATGGAATTGCTGAACCCCGAATAATTATTCGAAGCATTGTAAGCTTGAACTTTATAAGTATAGGTTTGGCCAGCCAAAACAGAGGAATCATAGAAGCTGGACGTATCTATATTTTTGTAAAACACATCGTTGCGGTACACGGCAAAACCTGTCGCGCCCGAAGAAGTGGTCCATGAAATATATATAGAAGAGCCCGTGGAATACGCGATTAAATACGTAGGCGCCGAAGGTCCCGCCACACCCACCGTGACCGGATTACTGGGAGCGGAAACATTTCCGGCGGCGTCCACGGCTTTCACCAAATAATTATAACTTTTTCCTGAAAGAAGATTGTTGACCGTATAATTTGTCGAAGGGGTCGTATCCACTTGTAAACCGCTTTCAAATATTTGATAGCCCGTTACCGCGATATTATCCGTCGCCTCGGTCCAGGAAAGCGTGGCTTGAGAACCGCTCAAAACCGCTTTTAAATTTGCGGGAGCATTTGGAGGCACCGTATCCGAAGCCGTGACAGAAACTGTATTGCTTGGATCTGAAAAATTATTTTTCGCGTCAAAAGCTTTGACCGAAAAATTATAAGTTTGCCCGACAACAACCGGTCCAAAATTAAAATTCGTCGCGGAGGATGTGCCCATAATCGCACCGCCTTCCAAAATCTGATATCCGGAAACACTGGTATCATCCGTAGAAGCGTCCCAGCTCAAAAGAAATTGAGGACCGGAGGCAGAAGCTTTCAAGTTAGCAGGCACTGAGGGAGGCGTCACGTCGGAAACTTCCGGCACATTCACCGTAACCACGCCGCTGTCAGCCGAACAATTTCCAGCCGCATCACAAGCGCGAACTTTCAATAAATAAGCGGTTCCAGCCGCCGGAGATGAAATTAAATGAAACAATTCGGATGTGGCCACGATTTTAATGGCCCCGTTAAATACTTCATAAGTTTTCACACCGACATTATCCGTGGCGGCATCCCAGGCAGCGGAGATTTGGTTGGAAACAAATGACGCGTTAAAATTAGCCGGTGTCGTCGGAATTTGCGTATCTTTGTCCTGCGAACCACCGGGTATTGTTACGCTCACCGTATTACTAGCGCCCGACTTTACGGCATACAAATCATACGCTTTGACGCTGTATGTGTACGTATTCCCCGCCTGAACTCCATTATCAAAAGAAGAAGTCGTGCCAACAGATTTTAAATAAGAACCGTTCCGGTAAATATTGTACCCGGTGTTTCCCGTGGACGGGCTCCATGAAAGCAGCACTTGGCCTCCAGAAATACTTGCCGCTAAATTGGCGGGAGCCGTTGGGCCTGCCACCGTTTGCGCGGGAATCGTGAGAGTCACAATTCCGCTCGGAGCGGATACGTTCGAAGCCGCGTCATAAGCCAGCACCGTATAATTGTAAGTCGCGTTGGCGGTGCCGTTATGTAAAAAGGAAGTGGAAACACTGGTTCCGATTTTTTGTCCGTTATGTTGAATTTCATAACTGACAACACCCTTATTGTCCGTGGAAGCATTCCAAGACAAAGTCACTTGTGTGCCAGAGACCGTTGCCGTTAAATTCGACGGCGCCGACGGAGGCGTGCTGTCCTGAGGTTCCGTCGGAGGCTGATCCGCTGGTGTTTCGGGAACTGTATATGCCACTGCGTTGCTTGGATTGGAAGCGTTATTGGCCGAGTCTAAAGCTTTAACCGTGAAATTAAACGCTTTGCCGGGCAAAGGATTGTTGATCGCATAGCCCGCTGTCGGCGTGGAACCCATTTCCGTGGTTCCATCATAAACTTCGTAATTCACCACCCCCACGTTATCCGTAGACGCAGTCCACGACAAAAGAACTTGGCCGCCAAGTAAAGTAGCGGCCAAGCTGGTGGGTGCTGTTGGTGCTTGCGTATCTAATACCGG
>JAHFFM010000087.1 GCA_023247935.1 Candidatus Omnitrophota bacterium
AATTAGAGGAGAAGTATGAAGAAAAAGTTAACCTATTTATATCTAATTTTATCTATTAGCTCTTCTATTTTTTTGTTTATGCAAACTGTTAAAGCGTGGGCTGAGGAAACCACCTCTATGAGTGTTGTGGCGGCCAATGTAACCGATGAAAAAAGAGAAAAAATCTTTATCCGCCAGGATTTGCCGGACGAAATAGCCAAGGAAGACGTTTTGGACCCGGGTGGTTTGGAGATAAGATATGACGAAGAAAAATCTATTTATTATCTTTATACCGAAGTGGATCTGGAACCGCAAGCTTCTAAGAAATTCAAAGTGGTTCTTCGGGACAAATGGAAAGTGCCTCAAACCGAAGCTTCTTTTTTGAAGGATCAGGTAGACCAGCGCCTGGAAGCTTTAAAGGGAAAAGAGAGTTACGGCGCTGGCCAAATGCTCAGAAATGCCGTTGTTTCTCAAATTGATGAAATCATGGCGGAGGAGGAAGCAAATAAGGGAAACATACAAAAAAAGATCGATTTATACCGTGTACACATCCGAAAATTAAATGAGATTCGTCAAAAAATTTCCATTCAGGATGATTTTACCAGAGAGGCCCAGCGCTTCGTGGACGGACAGAAGACGGGAAAATTTATCAAATTTACCATCGAGGCCGAAAATTCTTCGGAAAATGAATCAGCCGAAAATGTGGAGATTACAAGATATCTCCCCGAGGGTGTCACACCTGACCAGATCAATGATTTGAAGGGTTTTGAAATGAAATATGACCGTGAAAAAAGCCTTTATTTTTTGACCAATACCGTCAACTTGAAACCGCTGGAGGTGAAAAAATTTGAGATTCTCATATCGCAGGATAGCCTCATTATTTCCGATATGAAATTGGACGAATTGCAGACGACGGAAACTTTCACTCCAAAACTTGCCGGGACAGGCTATGAGAAGGAAGGCGCTTATTTGTCTCTGGAAATAAAAAAATTAATTGATGAAATAAAAAATACGCAGAAAAATAGCGTGACAGCTGAGGATAAGATCGCCGCTTACACTGCCAATTTGAGGCGGTTGGACACCATCAAAGAGAATCTTGAAAAATTGAGGCGCCTCGTGGAAGCGGCGGATAAGGCAAAAGCGAAGAAACTGACGGAAATTATCAAAACAGTCACGCCGGACGTCGCGACAACCTGGAAAATTATTTACGCGACAATCGCGTTTTTGACCGTAATCAGCGTTTTCTTTTATTTCCTTTGGTGGGGACAGGCTAAGGCGAAACAAAATCAAAAGTTTGAAGATGTTAAAATAACAGGGAAAGAGAAATAAATGGCCAATATTAAATATAAAGAATACGGGACCATTATCACCAAAAAACAAGGTGTTGTCATCGCCGAGGGCCTCGAAAATTGCATTTATGGCCAGCTGATTGACTTGGGCAAGGGGTCCAAAGGGATTGTCATCGGTTATACGGAGAAGGTGGTGCAGATCCTTGTTTTGAAAGAAAAAGGGGCAATCAATGCGGGAGACCGGATTTCCAGCACGATGGAGCCCTTGACGACACCTGTCGGTAAAAATTTCATCGGACGCGTGGTGACAGCTCTGGCCGAGCCGCGAGACAATGGGGCTCCGGTACGTGCGGACGAACATTTCCCCATTTTTAGGGACTCGCCGCCCATCATGGTTCGCGCGGGCGTTGAACACGCGCTGGAAACAGGCGTCAAGATTCTTGATTCGATGATTCCCATCGGACGCGGCCAGAGGGAGCTTATGACCGGCGACCGTATGAGCGGCAAGACGACAATCGCGACGGATACGATATTGATGCAGAAGGGGAAAAACATGACCTGCATCTACGTCGACATAGGAAAATCAGAATCGCAGTTGAAGCGCACGGTGAATTTGTTTCAAAAGCACGGTTGTTTGGATTATACGATTATTTTATCGGCCGGTGCTTCCGCGACACAGGGGGAGCAGTACCTGGCCCCTTATGTGGCGTGTGCTCTGGGTGAATATTTTATGTTTAAGGGGGGAGCGGTGCTGGTCGTGTTTGACGATTTTTCCAAACATGCCTGGGCCTACCGTGAAGTCTCTCTTCTTTTGGGCCGTCCTCCCGGAAGAAATGCCTACCCCGGAGACATCTTTTATCTTCATTCACAAATGATTGAACGCGCCGCTCAGCTGGACGAAAAACGCGGCGGCGGCTCGATGACTTTTATTCCCATCATGGAAACTCTGGAAGGAGACATCACGAGCTTTGTGATCACGAATGTGGTGTCCATGACCGACGGGCAGATTGTGCTGGATTTGAATCTTTTCAATCAGGGTTTTAAGCCGTCGCTGGATTTGGGACTTTCCGTTTCGCGCATCGGCACCAAGGTCCAATGGTCCATCATGCGGTCTCTCACCAAGACTTACCGCTTGGATTTTTTACAGAATCGTGAATTGGTTGAAGCGACCAAACTGCAGTCCGACATTCCCAAAGAGGTGCAGGACCAGCTCAAATTTGGCAGAATTTTTATTGAGTTGATCACGCAGGAACAGGACGCGCCGGTGCCTTTTGATGAGCAGGTGTTTATCTATTTGGCGCACAACGAGAAAATGCTCATGCTTCTGACCATGGATCAAGTGAAGGAATTTAAGAGAGACATCGGGGAATACGTCCGCAAGACTTGTCCGGATTTATTAAAACAAATCAGGGAAGTCCAAAAAATGACCGATGAAATTAAGGCTGGAATCATTAGGAATTTAAAAATGTACCTAAATAGGTTCATTATTGTCGAAGAGAAAAAGTCGTAATAGTTAGAAGACTAAATATTTAAATAGAGTCTGCGGACTGACTGTATATAGGAAGGAGATTGATACAAGTACTGCTTTACCCTATTATCAAATAGTAAATATATTTGACTTATTTTAACTAATAATATATAATTTTATCATGTTAGATCTTACAGTGGTTAGCCCAAAACGAATTTTATTTGATGATGCCGTGACTCATGTATTCATGGATGGTGATGATTCTGAGTATGAGATACTGAGTTTTCACGCTCACTTGGTGGGGGTATTGAGGGAAGGAAAGATTATCATCGATAATAAGAAGTCCATCCCCATTAAAAAGGGCATTGTCCGGTTTTATGAAAACCGATGTTCCATTTTGGTCGAAGAATTGGACGCTGCAGTGATTTCAAATGTTTCTTAAACGGTAGAAACGGGCAGACTTTGCCTTTTGCGACATTATTTTTGGTAATTACGGCCGCGATTGTGGGGCCCTCGATCGTGGTCGCTGTCATCGGACACGGAACGATCAAAGCTCTCGCGCGAAATCCGTCTTCGGCGCCCATTTTGCTCATGGGCATGATAGTGGTTTTGATTTTTAATCAGGCGATAGTGGTTGTGTCGCTCCTGGTATTTTTTCAGATATTCAATAAGTTTTAAAGGGAGGTAGACCGGTATGCTGATGTTAGGATTCGTGATCGCGCAAATCATCATTTTTTCAGTCATCATCATTGTCCTGAAGCGCCTTATTTTTCAGGACACCACGAGCGCCATCAACCGCATCAACCGGCTGGACAGCATCACGCGTGAAAAAGAAAAGATGCTGTCTCAAAAACTGGATGAGACGGAAAAATATTTTGAGCAAAGAAAAAAGGAAATGGAAGACGAAGAGAAGCGCCTGAAACTTGAGGCCCAAAGAGCGGCCAACCAGTTGCAGGAAGATATCGTGAAAGCGGCCAAGACCGAAGCCGAAGACATCATCAAAAAGGCCCAGGCCTCCCGCGACAAGATCAAGGCCGATGCGATCATCGAGGCGGAAGCGCGGATGATCGATATTTGCCGGGATATCCTGGGGCGCGTGTTGAGCAGTGTGGTGCAGACCCAGATGAACGAGCAATTGACGCAGGAGTTTTTGGCGGATTTGGAACAGGCGGATTTGGGCAAAGTCGGCAAAGAGGTCAACCAGGTGGATATTATTGCCGGGCGCACGCTCACCGAGGAAACCAAAAAAATCATCAAAAAGATTTTGGACAACAAGCTCGGACGGCCTGTCACGGTGGAGGTTAAGGAAGACCGCGCACTCCTGGGGGGCCTCGTCATGAAGTTTGGCACGATGGTCGTGGATGGCAGTCTCGCCGAACATGTCAAGGAAGCCTCCGATCAGATGAAGGATGAGTTGTCCTGGAAACACGCGTAAGGTAGGTGGTTTATGCCGACCAAGGTCGCGATCCAACAGGAAAAAGAATTTGCGGGCAATATGTCCCAGCTCATGGAAATCATGAAGGGGCTGGCGCTGGCTTCCTACGTGAAGCTGAAAAAAGCCAAAGAAAAAAGGTTTGAGAAATTTATCCATTCGTTTGACGGGTTTTTTCAGATCGTCGACCTCTCCAAAGCCAAAAGCCCATTTATCCAGACGGAGTCGGAAAATATGGGCGTCATTCTCGTCACCTCCGAAGAATCTTTTATGTCGGGCTTAAATAGCAAGGTGGTCCGCATGGGTCTTGAGATCGCGGAAAATAAAAATTGTGAGTTTATGGTGACGGGAAAAAAGGGGGCTTCGCGCCTCAAGGGTGAAGGAAAAAATTTCATGATTTTTCCGGCGCTTAAGGAAAAAAATTTTTACGCGATTGCCGTTCAAATCAAAGACTACGTGGTGAAAAAAGTCAAAGACAGGCAGATGGGCACTGTCATCGGAGTTTTCGCGGATCCCGTTTCTTTCAGCACTCAGCGCGCGACCATGGTTCAATTTTTGCCGGCGCATGACGCCTATCCCAAGGAACTTAATTTGAATGCCGATCCCGAAGATGAAATTCACAAGGAATCCAAAATCGACCAAATCATGGATTATTTGACTGAGATATGGATCACCAATAAGCTTTTTATGATGTTTCAGGACAACAAAATGGCCGAATTTGCTTCCCAGGCCATGCAGTTGGACGGCAGTTTGCAGAATTTGGCGGATTTGAACCGTAAGCTGAGGCTGCAGTATGTGAAAAAGCGCGGTGAGCTGATTGACGCGAGTCTGCGTGAAGTGGTCACGGCGCTTATGGCGACAAAATAGAATTTTTGGAGAATGACTGACAATGGCACATGAAGAAGCCGAAATTCCAACGACAGCCGCTGCTCCGGCCGCCCCCGAAGTCCAAAGCGCGCCGACAGCCCCGGTGGTGCCGAAAGCGGCCGCTCCCGGCCGCCGCTCGGAAGGAAGAATACTCGCCGCCACCGGCCCCGTGGTGGACGTCAAATTTAAATCCGCCGAAGACATGCCTACCATCGATTCGGCCATACACGCGGAATCCTTTGTGGGGAAAAAAATTCTACTGCAGGTGGCCGAGCACGTCGTGGGCAACGTTTGCCGCTGTATCTCCCTTCACGAGACGATGAATTTGCAGAGAAATTCTCTCTGCTATACCAATCACAAAAAAATCCAAATCCCCGTCGGCGAAAATAATTATGGCCGTATCATGAACGCCATGGGCGAGCCCATCGACGAAAAGCCGCCGATTGAGGCGGAGGTGTACGTGGATATCCGCCGGCCCAAAGTATCGCATAAAATTGACACGCAGGGCGCCGGAAAAGGCTCGGAGGTCATGGAAACCGGCATCAAAATGATCGACCTTTTCTTTCCCTTGGTGAAGGGAAGCAAAATGGGAGTTCTCGGCGGTGCCGGTTGCGGAAAAACCGTCGTTATTTTGGAACTCATGAGCAACATCGTTAAAAAACATTCCGGCGCCTGCGTTTTTGCCGGCATCGGTGAGCGCATCCGCGAAGGAAACGATCTTTTTTTTGAATTAAAGGATTCCGGGCTTCTTCCCAAGGTCATGATGGCTTTCGGGCAGATGGATCAGCCGCCGGGGGCGCGGCGTGAAGTTATTTTCACCGGAGTCACCATGGCGGAATTTATTCAAAACCAAAACAAAGACGTTCTCTTTTTTGGAGACAATGTGTTTCGCTTTGTGCAGGGGGGCCTCGAGGTTTCGACTCTCCTGGGGCGCGTGCCTTCGGAAACCGGTTATCAACCGACGCTGGCCTCCGAGGTCGCCGAAGTCCAGGAAAGAATACGTTCGTCGGAATCAGGCGGATCCATCACGGCGTTTCAAGCCGTGTATGTGCCGGCCGACGACTATACGGATCCGGCGGTGGTCGCCATCTACGCGTATCTGGACGGTGTCATGGCGCTTTCGCGTGATATGATTCAAAAAGGATTGTATCCGGGCATCGATGTCCTCATGAGTTCCTGCGTCAATTTGGACATCAGTGTCGTGGGTCGCCGCCATTTTCGGGTATCGCAGGATGCCAAGGCCGTCATGAGCAAGTTGAAACAGTTGAAAAAAATCGTCGCTGTCATCGGAGCAGACGAGCTGTCGGCGTCCGACAGAATTATTTATGATCGCGGAATCAAACTGCAAAATTATTTTACCCAGCCTTTCAGCGTCGCCGAAGTTTTCACGGGAACCAAGGGGCAGTACGTCACGACGCACGATGTCGTCAAAGACGTGGAAGCTGTCCTGGCCGGAGAGTATGACGAAAAAAATCCGAGAGATTTTTATATGATAGGCAATTTGGACGCGAAGTTTAAACCGGCGAAAACCTGATGAGTTATTTCGATCCTAAATTTGAGGCGAAGTTTGGCGAACATTTGGCCGAAAGCGGATTTATCGCGCGGCCTCTTTTACAGGAAGCGCTGAAAACTTCCAAACAGTCCAACCAATCTCTCATTCACGTTCTTTGCCGCGATCACTCGGTGGACGAAACCGCTTTATACAAACTCTTGTCGGAAAAAACAGGAGTTGCCTACAAAAACCTTAAAGAAGAAACCATCGATCCCGAAGTCGTCAAGAATGTGCCCGTCAAAGTCGCGTGGCATTACGGTTTTATGCCGATGCGGTTTGATCCGACGGGTGATTTCCTCGTGATCGCGGTCGATTGTCCGTTCAACATCAAAATTCAGGATGAAATACGCCTTCAATTGGGACACGCGCTGTTGCAGGTGCTTTCCAAAAGACGGGACATTGTCGATTGTTTTAAAAAATATTATGGTTTTGCCGCGGACACCGTCGACAAAATTGTTTCCCACGCCGAATTTGAAGGCGCCGAAGCCGAAGCGGCTATTAGCTCTATTGAGTCCACGGACCGTTTAGCCGGCGACGCCACCGTCGTGGATCTTGTGAATGAGATTATTTTTGAGGCTTATCAAAAACGCGCGACCGACATCCATTTTGAACCGTACCGCGGCGAATTCAGGGTGCGCTACCGCATCGACGGCGTTTTGCAGGACGCGCATTTGTCCGCCCACGCCAAGCCCATCATCGCGTTTATTCTCTCGCGCATCAAAATCATGGCCAACCTTGACATCATCGAAAAGAGGCTCCCGCAGGACGGCCGCGCGGTGGTCAAAATAAAAAATCAGACGCTGGATTTGAGAATCTCCTCGATTCCCACGTTGAACGGCGAGAGCATCGTGGTGCGTATTTTACCCACGCAGATGATTTTTGATTTAAAAAAATTGGGTTTGACCGACGGTAATATAGAAATTTTTGAAAAATTAATCAAAAAGCCAAACGGCATTGTCTTACTCACCGGCCCGACGGGCAGCGGAAAAACGACGACGCTGTACGCCTGCATTCATAAAATCAATTCGAGCGAAAGAAAAATCATCACCATCGAAGACCCGGTGGAGTATGAAATCTCGGGCATCACGCAGATTCAGATATCGCCCAAGTCGGGCCTTGATTTCGCCAAGGGTTTGAGGAGCATGCTTCGCCACGATCCGGACGTCATGATGGTGGGAGAAATCCGAGATTT
>JAHFFM010000088.1 GCA_023247935.1 Candidatus Omnitrophota bacterium
CTGGTACATTTTAGTCCCCTATCCGACAGTAACACTTTAAATCATAACTCAATTAAAATAAAAGAGATATGAAATTCTACTGACTGATTTACTGTCCGACTACTGTCAGATTTAGTGTCTGAATAGGTCTGATTCAATGGATCCGCGTGTGCCTGCAGAGAATTGCCCGCCAGAGGCGGGTCCGCCTTTGGCGGAAACCAGTAACCTCTTCCTTCGGAGGGAAGCGCTCTATCCCCCGCCACACGACTCGGCGGGTCCACAAAGCGCTAAAAAAATGCGCCCAGCTGGAGTTGAACCAGCAACCTCTTCCTTCGGAGGGAAGCGCTCTATCCAATTGAGCTATGGGCGCCGAATTTTCCGTGCGGGTCCGCCGCGCTTTGTGGCGGAAATTGAGCTACGGGCACGCGAATTACAGGGGGTCCTAAAACTAGCGGGCGTAAACTCTCCGCAGGACCTCTTTACCGATCGCAGGCTTAAAATGGCTTGAATCAATGTAATGGGTGGGGTCATTTGTGAATTCCGGATTGCCCGAAAAGTCATAGACCCGGTCAGCGCCAAAAATTTCCTGTAAAAGATTCAAGTCATCGCGATTGAAAATGATTTGGTCGTACAACGGGTGAATGATCACCCGCCAATCCGCTCCTTTTCTATCCAACACCTTCCGGATATCACGAAGCATGATTTCCGATTCCAAGTTTATCACGCGAGGCGCGTTATCCTTTATTGTATTTTCCCGGGGGTAAAAAATCTGTGAGTGACTTTCCAGATAGCCTTTCGGATCGGTTAACCATTCAAAAGCGGGGTCAATGTAGCTGTCATTTGTCGGCAGGGTAAAACCGAACGCCTTGTAGTGAATCAACCCTCCCATCCAATCATGGTACTGCCCGGATAGACGAAAATCGATGTATTTGGCAAAAAAAAGCTTCTGAAAATAGGCCGCAAACGTCACCATGTGAAATTCCAGCATGCTTCCGCCCGAAACCAACGGGTGTTTAATGAATAAATGCGATTTCAAATTTTTAGTGTTCTTGAGAATCTCCGAATCAAACCCCAAAATCACATTTTTTATCGGCTGATCTCTTTTGTCCAAAAACCGCAGCTTTGACCATACGCCAAACAAGGATTCATTGGCCGCGTCAAAATGGAAAGGCCGGATTCCAGGCAAAAACTGCTGCCAATCATCGCAGCGATAAGACAATGACCTCGAACTGCCGAATATAAAAGAATCATAATGCTGGCTCTGCGCGTGAGAGAGATACAATCTCGTGCTGACCCAATCACGATTCGGCTCAACCCGGCAATTCGTATAATAATCTTCCTTGTCCTTAAAAACCTGGAAGGGATCCCAGATAAAATAAGTGACGCTTAAAAGGAGAAAAGGAGAAGCTAAAATCAAACACTTTTTTAAGAAAAGCTGGAGTTGGGCTGTTTGGCTTTGTGGATTCATCGTTAAAATTGAAAATAAATGAAATCGGCGCCGGCCTGAAACGCTCCGAAAACCAATATTCCGTAAACGACGCAAAAATAAATAGGCCAGCGCACCCACACAGGTCTCGCTGAAATCATTTTTCGCACGCTTCCCTTCCTCTGAATAAAATGCATAGTTTCAAGAAATACGATTCCGCCGAGAGCGACTATAAATTCATATTTTTCATGACCCATCAAAATGGGCGCCAAAATACGCTTGCCCCCTCCCACCGAGTCCAAGTGGCCTAACACATTCACGAAAAATTCAGGCACGCCGGTGCTCAAACGGCTGATGATCAAAAGCGCATCTTGCAGCGTATTGGCGCGAAAGAAAATCCAGGAAAAACAGATCAATGAAAATGTTATAAAGACACGAATTATTTGATGCAATCTTGGAAAATGGCTAAGTCCTACGGCCTTCACAATTTTTGTCCGGAAAGATTGAGTCCAAATCCCCACGACTAAATACATCCCGTTAAGCGCGCCCCAAATCACAAAAGTCCAGCTCGAGCCATGCCAAAGTCCGCTCACAAGAAAAGTGATAAAAAGGTTCAGCGATTGCCTCCAGGCGCTGACACGATTTCCGCCGAGAGGGATATAAAGGTAGTCTTTGAACCAAGTGGAAAGAGAAATATGCCAGCGTTTCCAAAACTCAGCCACGGAACGCGCATAATAAGGGCGGTTAAAATTGGTCATCAATTTAAAACCCATCACCTGCGCCGACCCGATGGCGATGTCCGAATATCCCGAAAAATCGCAGTAAATTTGGTACGCGAAGAAAAAAGTCATCACCAAAAAAGTAATGCCCGTATATTGCGAAGGCTGATTGAAAGCGTCGTTGACGAAAAAAGCCAACCGGTCCGCAATCACCACTTTCTTGAATAATCCCCAAGTCATTAATTTAAGGCCGTCCGTCACGTCTTGATATTCAAACTGATGCTCCGAATGAAACTGATGCAATAAATTCTGCGGCCTTTCGATGGGACCCGCCACCAATTGCGGATAAAACATCACATAAAGCGCGTAAATTCCAAAATGGCGCTCGGCCTTCTGTTTGCCGCGATAAACTTCGATCACATAGCTCAAACTTTGAAACGTATGAAACGACAACCCGATCGGAAGAATGATTTTAAGCGCGGGTACGGGATAATTCCAACCCGTCAGATCCGCCAACGCCTTAAAATTCGTATTAAAAAAATTGAAATATTTGAAAATAAAAAGAACGAGGCAGGTTGAAATAATGCTGATGACAAGAAAAAACTTCTTTTTAGAGCCGCTGGTTTCCTCAATCCAAATCCCGGCAAAATAATCAATGAGGATCGTCACCAGCAGGATAAAAATATAGACCGGAATAAACGCCATGTAAAAAACGCAGCTCGCGAAAAGCAAAAGCTGCCAACGGCGCGGATGGGCCAGCAAAAAAAACAGCGTCGTGACAATGGGAAAGAAAATAAGAAATTGAAGTGAATTAAATAACATGCTCCGCTACCCCTTGGGAGTGAATTCCATCTTTTCCCAATCGGGATAAGACTGGAGAAAACGGGCTTTTAAACGGTCCGCGGCTTCTTCGGGCACATCTTTCGTTTTTTTGAAAATGGTGCCGGTTGCGCCTTCATCGAAATGAAATACCTCGGGAAGTTTTTCATAAGAAGCGGCGATCTGCTCATCATGAATAAACGCGTCCGCCAGCAAGCCTATCACCTGCTGATACTTTGGCTTCACATGGTATTGCGTGGGTTCAATCAGCACCACGTATTTGGCCGAAAAAAACTTTTTGGGTAAACCCTCACTGCGGTCAATGTTATATGTCCACAAAATCGCCGGAGAAAGTTTTTCCTCGAGGCCCATGGAGCGTTCCGCGACTTTAATCGTATCGGAATTAAACTTTTTAGAGCTGGCAATCATGTAAACCGGGCTGCCGGGATCCGCGCCTTGTGCCAAAAGCACATCTCTCAGGCGTTTAATTTCCACTAAATCGGTTCGCATCCGGGGATAATGTTTGCGTTCAGGCGTCAACAAAGGAGCGGCTTGATGAACGGCTTCCATAGAAGGCATTAAAACAATCAAAAAACAAAACAAATACCCCGCCGCGAATAAGCCTTTGAGAATAGCCGGTAGACGCTGATACAACACATGCTGCGCCAAAATCATAGCCGGAAGAAGCATATAATAATGATGCGCCCCGAAATCCTGCACGCGCGCGAAGAAATAGATGATGAGCAAAAATTGCGCGAAGATAAACAGCGCTTTTTCCCTGGTCTCCTTGCCCGATAAAAAACAAACCAGGATTCCAGCGAAAAAAGTGATTACATGAAAAAGGCCGAAATAATTGAAAAAATTAATCGAAAGAAATTCTGAAAAATTCTGAGACGTTTTGGAAGACGCATATGCGTAAGCGTAATTGGTTTTTAAAATCTTAAGCGGGAGTGGAAATGAAACCAGCGTGAAAAAAATACCCGTGTAAAGAAACGTCCAGCCCCAGTTTTTCAGATAAATGTATTTTTGAGTTTTATCCGAAGTTTTCCATGCATGCCATACAGCCATGAGAAACGAAAGGATAAAGAAACTTTCCGTCCAATAGCTGTACCAGCGCCTGAAAAGCGGCGCCGCGGATAAAATAACCGCAAGCGTGAACAATTCTTTGCGGGTTCGAATCTGATTCCAAGGAAATTTCCAGAACAAAACCAAGGCCAGATGAATAAAAATCACTCCGCCGACATCTACATAACCGTTCAGCGCGGGATCCCAAAAAAACGGCGAAAAGAAAACTAAGAAAAAAAGCGACCAGGGTTTTTTGGCCAAACTCACCCAAAGAAAAGATAATGCCGCCGGGACCATCCAAATATTCACCAGCGACAAAATATAAACAAGTCGCGAAGCTCCAAAAATAAAATAAAAAGGCAAAAGCGGCCAGGCAGCCAACTCGTTATAATCGTCTTTCCTAATGCTGATAAAGACCTTCAATACCTGCCAAAGGGGATTTTGAATCAATCCTTTGGCAATTTCCTGGGTTTTTTGCCAGTAATTGCTGTAATCCCAAAAATAAATAAACTTCTCCTGTCCCACAAAATAGATGGCAAACAGGCTGGCTAGGACAGCGAATAGGAGGCCCCAGATAATTGGAACATGTTTAGATTGAATATGTTGTCTCAAGCTATGACTTCCATTTGGATAGCGGTTAAACGGATATTATGCCCTATAAAATGCGCTTCGACTAGGATAACCTCTTTTAACGATAACCCTTGCAGAAACCGCCTTTATCCCCTAAATTAGGGGGTGATTTAACCCCCTATTCCCTTTATATACTAATGGAAATTTAGGAGAGTTGGCAGAGAGGCCGATTGCAACCGCCTGCTAAGTGGTTAACCTGGTAAAACGGGTTCCTGGGTTCGAATCCCAGACTCTCCGACGTTTGTGGAAAACCCCGCGAAAATTCGCGGGGTTTTTTATTTGAACGTCGGAGAGTCTGGGATTCGAAAAGAGCGCCTACGCCCTGTGGATATAAGTGACGTGACTAAATGTCACGTCACAATTCCATCGTCGGCGCGAATGTTCGCCACAAAGCGCTGGCGAATCCGTCCCAAGGCGCTTTGTGGACGAATCCGCCGACGCCTTGTGGCGGACCCGACCCGTAGCCGAACACGCCGAACCGCCGGAGGCGGTGAGGACGTGTGAGGCGAAGGGCGGCGAATCCCAGACTCTCCGATAAAAAATAGCGCCTTACGGATGATTTTCCGCGAGGCGTTATTTTATTTATTCATCCACATCTTAGCCTCTGACCCGACAAAAGAAACAGGAGCGCCCTTCGGACTCTCCCTCACTTCTTCATAGGGTATCGAATATTCCTCCAGCCTCACCCGATTAGATCGAAACAAATTAAAATTTACTTTTATAGGCCCAGCCTCCCTGCTCAGTTCCCGAAGCTCCCAACGCACCGCGTGACTGGCTTTCGTTTGCCCATAAACATAAGGGATAGCGACAAGCAAAACATTCAGAACCATAAAAAATGCGGTGCCAATGGCCAAATATTTTTCAACCGGTGTTTGCCTGCCCGAGAAAGAAATAAAAAGGGCCAGAACGGGCACCAGCCAGAATTGCGATACGTATCTCAGCCACCAGGCTTCCGGGTTAAGAAATACGGAAACGAAAACGAAGAAAATTAAAATCCAAAAAACTTTTCTCTGAATAAATTTTTTAAGGCCGCCGATCAAAAGAGCCAAGGTTAGAATAAAAACTCCGCCAAACAAAGGTCCGAATCCAGCCAAACGCACGTCCGGATAAAAGAAAGCCGCCGCCTCTTCTCGTTTCATGAAAAAAGAAATTTTTATTTTTACGGAATCCATTTGAATAGTGGATTCGGAAAATAAAGAAACCAAAAATCTCTCAACCGAATTCATGGGGTAAAGCTTAAACGGCCTGTCGCCCTTCATGATATCGATTTTCTCCTCTCCCATTAACGGATAAAAAGGATGGCCTTTTTGGAGATAATTTTTAACATAAGGGTTATAGCCTGTCACAAAAATACCTACCACAAAAGAAAGGACAAAAATCCACAACGCCTTTTTAAAAACCTGTCTATTCTGATTAAAAATAGCGGCGGCTAAAAAACCTGCGGCAAGAATCCCAAAAGTCAGAACCGCCGTAAATTTCGTATTGATAAAATAGAGGCTCGCCGCGATTAAGGCGACCCCCAAAAACTTATTGGGTTTGAAATAAAAAATACAAAGCAAAGCGCATAAACAAAGAAAAAAAGAGGCCTGAACTCCGTCTAAATAAAAAGTGGCGGATTGGCAAATAACCACGGGATTCAATGCCGCCAAAGAGCTCAAAAGCGCGGCCCACCTCAACCGGATGGCGCGCAATCCAACCAGGGCAAATAAGAAAATCCAAAAAGACGAAAAAATCATCAAAAAATTGATGGTTTTTCCGGATTCAATGCGGCCCGCGAGCTTATAAAAACAAGCTTCGCTGATTTCCGCGGCTTTCGGGTAATGATTGTTCCAGAGAAAAGACCATTTTTCAGATTCTATTCCGGAATGCAGCGTTTCATAAACTGGGTTCCACCCGCGCGCCAATTGGATCACCGCTTCCTGATGATAAGCTTGTCCGTCATATGAAACGTCAAAATAAAACAGGCTTAAAGCGAGGCTTGCCGTAAGCGCGATCAGAAAAAACAGGAATGCTTTTCCTGCCATTTGCGTATTGCCGTACAAAAGCGCAACCGGCAGCCATGAACCTATAGCCACCGCCAAACTGAGATAGAAAACCCAGGGAGAAATGGAAAGATGATGGAAAAATAAATAAGAAGGCACGACGAAAAGGCTGGAAACAAAAAGAAGCCCAAGCAGACCAGCCAAAAAACCGACTGTTACAAAATTTTTAAAAAAATCATGCTCTGCCTGAGAATCTGCCTCATCTGAAATAAATTTCACCACTGAAACTGGAATACGCCGGATCGCCTAGAAATACACCGCCGCATAGGATTCCATGTCACAGGCAAGCTTGGCATACTTCCCATACCCGTACAAATCAAAACCGCTTTTTTGGAATTCAGAGAAAGAGAGCGAATGTATTGATACTCAAACTGGCTTGGACACAAGACGCTGATCATGGGCTAATACCGGATCAAGGAATGAATGTTGTATTTTTTCAGCTGTTTGCGGCCTTTGAGCGCTTCGAGTTCGATTAAAAAATGAAGCGCCTGAATCTTCCCGCCCAATTTCTCAACCAAATCAATAGCCGCGCCAATAGTTCCGCCCGTAGCTAAAACATCATCAATCAAAATCACGCGACTGCCCTTATGGATCGCGTCCTCATGCATCTCAACGCAAGCTTCGCCGTATTCTAATTTATAAGTCGCTGAAATTTTCCGATGCGGCAGCTTCCCCGCTTTGCGGACAAGCACAAACCCCACTCCCAACGCATACGCCAGCGCCGCCCCTAAAATAAACCCGCGCGACTCAACCGAAACAACATAATCGACTTTGGTTTTGGTTGCTTTTTTAAACTGTTGAATGCATTTCCGAAATGCCGGACCATTCATCAAAAGAGGCGTGATATCCCGAAATAAGATTCCTTTTTTGGGGAAGTCGGGGATTGTGCGGATGATGGATGAGAGGGATTTTTGCATTGGTAGAATTTAAGCGCCGGTACCTTTCAGCCCGGTTTCCAAAATCCCCCTTTCAAACCGTACGTGAGCTATTCGACTCATACGGCTTACCGAGGGTTGTTCATCTTGATGCGTGCGA
>JAHFFM010000089.1 GCA_023247935.1 Candidatus Omnitrophota bacterium
TAACGGCGAAAAATTAATTGCCGAAGCGGTCACCTCTCTCCTAGCGCAAGAAATGCCTGATTTTGAATTGATTATCTCGGACAACGCCTCCACGGACAACACGCTCAAAATATGCGAAGAACTTCAAAAAAAAGACAATCGGATCTTAATTTATCGAAATGAAAAAAACGTGGGTTCTGTGCGAAATTTCGATTTCGTCGCGAAAATGGCGACTGGAAAATATTTTATGTGGGCAAGCCATGACGACCTTTGGAGTTCCGAGTATATCAAAAAATGCCTGATCCCTTTGGAATCCAACAAAAATATCGTGATGGTCTACACTCACAATAGCTGTATTCAGCCTGACGGCGTGAAAATCATCGAAAAAACGGATATCAGTACCGTCGGGATGACTTCCGCGGCTGAGCGAGTGAAAAAACTGCATCGCAATGCCGGACGCCGAACCGCTTATTATGGACTCTCAAGAACAGAAGCCGTCCAATCCACTCTGCCGGGCTCTAGAACACTGTCGCATGACCATGTGTTCTTGTCCCAAATGGCTGTTCTGGGTCAATTTGCCTGTGTCCCGGAACCTCTCTTTACCTATCGGATGCAAAGTCATCTGAGCAAATCCAGCGAACAGATTCGAGGGTTTTATCAACAAATGATCGCTCCTGACACGCGGTGGGCGGGAAAATTTCAAACCTTATGGCCGGTAGGACTTGGCATTTGCGCGCGCATCACCAAAAACAAGATTCCGCTGAAAGATAAACTATCGATTTACTGGAGCACGCTGGGATGGACTCTGCACCACTCTTACGCCGACCCTGAAAAAAATAAAATCTACGCGGCGTTACTTTTTGTTCGCCGGAAATTTAAAAAATTAATCCACTCCGCCTGAACGTGAAATTCGGTTTTTAATGTATTTTAGAAAATCAAAGAGTATTGGCGGAAGGCACTTTTTAACCACCCCTCTCAAGGCCTTATCCAAGCGCTGACTCATCGGCACCACCTCGCGTTCAAACACTTCCCCCGGTCTCGGCCTAAAAATAGTCGCGTGCGCCTCCGACTTTTCTTCTTCAGGCCGGCCATTGGAATAGTAATACAGCGCCAAGGATTGACGCGAGCGATCCGGAGGGCATGTCAGCGGTGAAGGATGGCCATGATAAGAATTATTGGTGGAAGAAAAAATGACGAGGCGGTTAAAAATCGGCAATATTTTTTGCTCGCAAAGGGTCATATCCGAATTCCAAAGCTCCAGATGTCCGCCGTATTCTTCTTTCCAATCCTTGTTCAAGTAAAGCAAGAGATTGACCCGGCGATCCAGTTTTAGCCTGGAGTACCAATTGTAATCCGTATGCACTTTCAAGAAACCGCCCTTCACAATCCGGTGCAAACCCCCACCGATCAGATGAGGATCCGGAATAAGTCCCCCAATCCCCGTCAAATTTTCAAGAAAATCGACAAAAGCCGAGGAATTAAAACGGGCAATAAGATGACGAGTCGTCAACCCCAAAGCATTTTCAGACTGAGCCATTAATTTTTTTTCTGCTGGGCCGTCATACTGAAAATAATCCTTACTTTCCGTGGGCAGAAACTCCGTTAGGATTTCGTCTAAAAGATTTTCAGGAAGAAAATTGTCGATAACCACATGAGGAAAGGGCTTGGCCTGGGCATAAGCTGTTTTGTGCTTTTGAGCGATTTCTTTCAACTGATTGGGGTCAAAAAAGAATGGCTTTTCCATCATTCACGGCCTCCCTGCGCCCGTCCTTGAACATACCATTGGTCTTTTCCCAATAAAATATCGTCTATCAGTAAATGTTTCAAACGGCGCGCGAAATGAAGCGGGCTTTGTATCTTCCAATCAAATTGTTTAAATAAATCCGCCGGCGAAAACATGGCGGATCGACAACAAAATAAGCTCGTCACTTTCCAACCGGCCTCCGAAAACATTTTTTTAGTCGACAACGCTGAAAAAAACTGCACATGCCCCAGAGGGGTCATCATATTCCATCTGCCTTTCCTGAGCCGGGCAATTCCCGAGTCCTTATTGGGAAATCCGCAGCAGAGAAGACCTCCTTCTTTGGATAAGCCCTTCAGCTTCTTGAGCATCTGGGTGGGGTTTTCAAGATGCTCAAGAACATCCTGGATCACAATCAGATCAAATTTTACGCCTTGCGGAATCTGGTCAAGATTGTTGACGATATGAGCGTTTTTCGGCGCCCAAGCTCCAAGTTCCACGCCATAACTGAGATCCGCTAATTTTTCAAAGTGGCTAAAAAGATGCCCGGAGCCGACCCCCACCTCCAAATAATTGAATTTTCCGGAAGGCACGAACTGTCGGATAGCCCAAGCAATGTATCTTTTTAAAATTCGCTGTTCCGGGGCATTCATCCGATCGGTGGTGTTATATTTAGTGGGCACCACAAATTGAGAGTGGTCTCCGTAGAGCTTGCTGAGATACGATTGGCTTGGCAGTGGATCCACCCACCAATGCCGACAAGCAAAGCACTCTCTTAAACTTAAAAAACTCTCCGAATCAGGATTGATTGTCCGGACTTTATCAACAATGAAAGAATTTTTTCCGCAAATCGGACAGCTCGGCGCACTGCGACACTGCTCTTGATCCAGAACATCCATCAAAAAGCCCGCACGAGCGACAAATCAATAATCGCTGAGCATTTCACGAATTCCCTGCTCCAAGGAAATAGCGGGCACAAACCCTGTCCATTTTTTAAGCAAGGTCGTATCGGCGGATCGTCGACGGTAGCCATCGGGCTTGGTGGTGTCAAACCGCGCTTTTGGAGACTTGCCGGCTACCTGGCAGATGATACGAAAAAGCTCTTTGATGGTGATTTCTTGATCATGCCCCAAATTAATGGGAGTAGCCGCCGGCGCTTTTTCAGTGACCAGCATCATGCAACGGGCAATGTCCTTGGCATGCACAAACGCTCTCGACTGATTCCCTGATCCCCAGATCGCAACCGGATTATCTCCATCCATAACCCGCTTAATGATGGCGGGAATCACGTGAGAAGTTTTTTCATCATAATGATCTCTCGGGCCATAGGCATTAAAAGGCCGGCCGATCACCACATGCATTTTCTTTTCACGTGTGTAGTACTCGGCAAGTCTTTCTCCCATTAATTTGGCAAAGCCGTAGCCTTCATTTGTTGACTCGGGCTTTCCACGCTCTCCTTCGGATTCCGGGGTTGGCACCGCCGCGTCATGCGGATAAATACATGCCGTGGACACCTGTAAAAATCTCTTTATCCCGCACTCGGAAGCGGCTCGCAAAGGGAACATCTGAAGCTTCATATTGCTCTCAAACATATCCGTCATATTAAAACGGTTGTATTCGATGCCTGTGACTTTGGCGGCAAGATTCAAAACCACTTCTTGGCCACGGCAGGCCTTCATACAATTTTTGTATTCAAAAAGGTCTCCGGTCAGAAGCTTGATTTTTTTCTGAACGCTTTTGAGCCTGGATTTTCCGCTCCGAACTAAATTGTCCGCCACGGTTACTTTCGCCCCTTCTTCCACCAAGAGCTCCGTCAAATAGGAACCGATAAATCCGGCGCCGCCGGTGACGAGAACTTTTTTATTTTTCCAATAATTCACGACTTCACCTCTCCGGAGTTTTTCAGTTCTTGGATGTCGGCGTCGACCATGATTTTGACAAGCTCTTTGAAACTTGTTTTCGGTCTCCACCCCATTTTTTTCTTCGCTTTTGAATAATCGCCCTGAAGAATATTGACCTCCAAAGGCCGAAAATAACGCGAATCGATTTTCACATATTTTTTATAGTCGAGCTTGGCGTAACCAAACGCTTCCTCTAAAAATTCTCGCACCGTATGGCACTCGCCGGTCGCGATCACAAAATCATCGGCTTTTTTTTGTTGAAGCATCAGCCACATCGCCTCCACATAATCTTTGGCGTAGCCCCAATCCCGCTTGGCGTCCAAATTTCCTAAATAAAGTTTGTCCTGCAGGCCAAACTTAATACGGGCGATCGCGCGGGTAATTTTGCGCGTTACAAAGGTTTCGCCGCGCCGCGGAGACTCGTGATTGAAAAGAATCCCGTTGCAGGCAAAAATCCCGTAACTTTCACGGTAATTGACCGTCGTCCAATAGGCGAAAAGCTTTGAAACCGCGTAAGGGCTGACCGGTTGAAAAATTGTTTTTTCATTTTGAGGCGCTTTCATATTGCGCCCGTACAGTTCGCTGGAAGAAGCCTGGTAAAACTTGGTTTTGATACCGGACTCCACAATAGCCTCTAAAATTCTCAAAGGCCCCAGAGCCGTCACTTCGGCCGTGTATTCCGGGATTTCAAAACTAACTTTCACATGGCTTTGCGCGGCTAAATTATAAATCTCATCCGGTTTGACCGTGCGGAGAATGCGATTGATGGAGCTAGCATCATTCATGTCTCCGTAGACAAGTGACAGCTTGCGATTTTTGACCTGTAAGTCCTCGTAGAGATGATCGATTCTCTTGCTATTGATTGAACTGGAACGGCGGACAATCCCAAAAACTTGATACCCTTTGTCGAGCAAGAACTCAGCCAAATACGACCCATCCTGCCCGGTAATCCCCGTAATCAACGCTTTTTTCATTTCTTCTTCTCTTTCGTGTAATAGTTTTTGTATTTTTTATAGTAATGGTAGCGATAGGTTTGCTGTTCATAATTTACTTTATTGATGACAACGCCGATGAGCGCGTGCCCTATCACATCAAATTTGGCTTTTACTTTTTGAGCGACTTTTTTGTCAATCATGCCCGAGCCGCACACTAAAATTCCGCTATGAATATGCTTGGCGACGACCAGCGCGTCCGGAATATAAAGCACCGGTGGCACATCGATCACTACCCGGTCAAAATGCTCGGAAACCGCGTCCAGGAGAAAACCAAATCGCTCTGAGGACAAAAGCTCCGAAGGATTAGGCGAGATCGTGCCGCCCGGAATCAGCTTCAGCGTGGATCCCGACACCGACATCACCACTTCCTCCATCGAGGCATTGCCCACCAGATAATCGGTCAAACCCTTTTCATTTCTTAAATTCAAATACTGATGCAAAAACGGCCGGCGAAGATCCGCGTCGATTAAAAGAACCTTCCGCCCCATCTGCGCCAAAGACAACGCCAAAAGCGTAGCGACCGTTGATTTGCCCTCATCCGGCAAACAACTGGTAAACATAATGCGCTTGGACTTCTCATAAGCCATGGAAAAAAGAACGTGGGTGCGCACACTAGCCACCGAATCGGCAAGCATAGAGTTATTCGCTAAAACATCGACAATATTGACGCCAGGTCCCGGGGTGGGCACAAAACTTTTTTCATTTTGTTTTGGTTTTGACAAATTTTTTACCAGAGGCACATAACCCAAGAAGGGCACGTTCAAACTCTTGTGCGCGTCTTCATCGGTGACAATTTTTTGATTGGCGTATTCCAAAACCAAAACCAAACCAATCGAGGAAAACAAACTGATAAAAAATCCGAACAAAATCCCTTTAGGACGATCCGGCTTGGAGGGACGTCCTGGAACCAGCGCGTCTTCAAGCACCTTGACGGTCGCAATTTTAATGTCTCCGGCCAGATTGGCGCGCAAGTTAGAAACGATTTTTTGGGTCCGGTCTTTTAACTCTAAGTCCACTTGATCCAGGCGATCCGTCAACGCTTTGACCGCCGGGTGCTGAGGTTTATAACGCTCGGAAAGTTCACGAACCTGCGCCTCGATCTTCGCTTTTTCAGCCCGCAAACTTTGGATGACCGAGTCGCTGGTAATACTTGAAAGAGAGCCTGCGTAAATTAATTTATCAAATCCCATTTGGTTAGAATCGTTGCGATCCTCTTCCGCACCACCACCGTCATTAATTTCTTTTTCATCGGGAATAAATTTCAAAATCTGCTGGTTGATAAACTGCCGGTCTTCGGTGCTTTGGCGGACAAAAATTTCCCCAAATTTATTGGCGATTTTAGCGGACCACTTGGGATCCGTGCTTGTCACAGATAGAGAAATAATACGGGTGCTTCTTAAGCGAAAAGCGTCCACACTGTAAGACACGGGGATTTTCCCCAGCTCCGAGGCGACGCTCTCCCGAATCTTGCGACCTGTGATGATGGAAATCTGCGTCCCATAATAATCTTCATCGCCCTTGGTTTGCGCGGCGCCTGTCACATCCTGATACGATTTTTGAGTTCCGACAGGTTCTGATTTTTCAACCAGGATTTTAACGCCTGTCGTGTAAAGATTTGGGAGGGATGACTGATAAAAAATAGCGAAAGCGGTGCCCGTGATGGTGATCAACACCACAAGCCGCCAATGCCCTAAAATAACAGGCCATAAATCCATAATCCCAGCACTTGGCGCCTGGTCTTCGATGTATAGATTTTCTTTTAAATCATCCTGAGAGGGTGATGTCAAAAGAGAGTCTCCTCCACCACAATCAAATCATCAGGCTGCAGCGCCATATCCGGAGCTTTGCCATTAATGATACGGGAAACATTGATGACCATGAGTTTTTGTTTGCCTGCTTTGCCCTTACGAATGAGCTTCACGCGATTGGTGGCGGCAAGAGGCGTAAAGCCTCCAAATTCTGAGATCAGCTTAATCAACGTTTTCTCGGGCTTGTATTCATAATTTCCGGGGCGCGACACTTGTCCCAAAACCGAGATCGTTTTAATTTCGGGCTTTTTGACTTCTTCCTTGCTAAGATCCACAAATTTTTCCACATAAATCATATCGCCCGGGATCAGCGCCACGTCATCCGCTTCCCCTTTCATAATGGACTGAACATTCACCTGCTTAAAAGATTTTTTACCCGTTTTGACAAGACGAACCAATTTAACGTTATTCATGTCCGCGTTGTCCTTAAATCCGCCTACTTGGGAAATGAGTTTGACCAAAGTTAAATTGGGCGTGAGAAGAAAATTACCGGGCTTTCCTACCTGGCCTAAGATGGTGACGGATTTGGTGGGACTCTCCGCGAATTCCACCTGGATTTGGGGATTATTCAGATAATCGCCCAGCTTCATCAGAAGTTCTTTTTTCAAGTCTTCCAATGCCACGCCATCCGCCGTGATTTCTCCGATCATGGGGTAATAAATTTTACCCGAAGGCGCTACGGTGAAAACGCCTGACAAATCTTTTTCCTTGTACACCTGGATATCGAGCTTATCTCCCGAGTGCACGGTGTAAATGTCCGGCTGTGTATTTTCTTCAGCCATCAAAGAAAATGGTTTAACCGCCAGGCTGAACGAAAAAATAAAAACAAAAATAAGGATTCGTTTCATCATGCTTCTCTCAGAAAGAGTATTGACTCGAAAGAACCAGTTTTTGTTGATTGTATTCTCCGCTTTTAAAAGTGTTGTGCTGTTTAATATTGCTATACCCCAATCGTAACGGCAATAAATATTTGGGCGTCCAATTGAGACCCAAATCCCACGTGATTTGTTCGCTTTCCGGTTGACGGGTAAAGGTGAGGAAGTCATTTTCAACGTCAGGGCCCGAGACAAAAATATCCTTGGTCGTGGAGTACGTGTATTGCGCGGCCGCGTCCAGGGTCAAGCGCGAAGCCAGCTGATAAGTCGCGTCCAAACCGTACGTCGTATTGACAGAGGTAACTGCCGAATGCTCGATCGTGTCAAACGATTGGCCAATAGAACGGACATAAGAAGCAGTGAT
>JAHFFM010000090.1 GCA_023247935.1 Candidatus Omnitrophota bacterium
GATTGTTCGGTAGAGGACGCAAGGCCGCTCCGACATTGTCCTTTTGATAATAAAGATTCACACGAAAACGCGCCAAACCGGGCACTCCGAAAGAATAGTCGAGTTCTTTTTCCCTCTCAAAATCCTTGAACCGCTCGGGATCCAGGTGCTGAGCCAACATTTTGAGCGTGTCCCCCTTCTCGAAAGGAGTTTCGGCCATTTTCACCAAATCCCCGTCTTTTCTCATCATCGGCAACGTTTCATCTCCCAAATGAATATCGGAGACTTTATTCGAAACGGCGTATTTTAAAAAATCCAGGAGTGGTGACTTATTGTCCATGATCGTTATCCTTTTTATGCGAAAGCTTCGATGAGATTGGACCCATTGGCCTTCGCTGTTTTAACCCTGTCTTGCGCCTTCAAATAAAGTTCGTCCGCGCTGATTCCGTCGAGAGGATTTTCACTAATGCCCACAGAAAAATTAAGCGCCCCCTGCCGGTCATCAAGCGTTTTTGAAAAGAGCTCAATAAGACTTTTTTGAATGCGCTCCATGATTTCGATGGTTTTACGTTTATTTTTTTCAGGAAAAATAAGCGCAAATTCGTATTGATTGATGCGCGCGGCTCGGTCAAACTCCGCTAAATGGACACTGAGGATGCCCGCAATTGATTTTAAAATCTCCTCGGAAGCCGCCGACCCGTGTTTGAACGAATACGCTTCAAACCGGTCAATCGCGAAATAAACAAAAGAACAGGGGCGCTGGTGATGAATCGCACGCTGGATCTCTTCGTTCAGGCGTTCACGAATATAGGAAACATTGTACAAGCCGGTCAGCTTGTCTTTTAAGGAGAGTCTCTCCACTCTTTCTAAAAGCTCCCGGGCATTTTTTGAAATGACTTGTAGGCTATGGGACAACTCTTCAAGTTCCTCGGAGCCAGTAGCGGTCGCTTGCGCTTGAAGGTCTCCTTTGGCCATATTCTTGGCGACTCGATTCACGTCCACAATCGGAGTGATCAACTGTTGAGTGATCTTGTATCCCAAACACGCCAGCGCCAGCGAGAAAGTCATGACAAAACTAACCGTTGTGAGATTTTGCGGGCTGATTTTAAAGGGAAAACCTACTAAAAGAGTGATGACATACACCCCCACCAATAGCGGAACCAAGGACATTAGGGTGAAAGAGATCAATAGTTTATATCTTAACTTAGTGGGCAGAAACCGGATGCGACGCATAAAAGGCATAGTTTTGTCCTTTCTTGATTAAAATAATATACTATAAATTAAAATTAGTCAATACTGATTAAATTATTAAAATAGAGGGCGATGCATGCGGATGTTAAGGAGAATGCCAATCGAGAGCATGGTAAGGATGATGGAAGAGCCTCCATAACTAACCAGAGGCAGTGGAACGCCCACCACAGGGAAAAGCCCCATAGTCATTCCAATGTTAATAATCGTCTGCACCCCGATCATCGTGGCAATACCACAGGCCAATTGACCCCCAAAACGGTCAGCGGTTTGATAGGAGATGGTGTACCCTTTTTTGACAATGAGCCAAAATAAGGCCAAAATCAGAAGTGAAACAAAAAGTCCTCCCTCTTCGGCGACAACGGCAAAAATAAAGTCGGTGTGGCGTTCCGGGATAAAGTTGAGTTGATTCTGCGTTCCGGTCATAAATCCCTTACCCAACAACGCGCCCGAACCGATCGCGATCTTCGATTGGATAATGGTATAGCCGGCTCCCAAGGGATCCGCGTTGGGATTGATAAACACCAAAAGCCGCGCTTTTTGATATTCTTTCAAAAATCCAAAAAAAATGGGAATCATGGCGCCGCTCAAAGCCAAGATCCCAAAAAGATAACGAGCCCGCACGCCCCAAAGATACAGCATCGCCAAAAGAATCGGAACCAAGCTCAACGCCGTCCCCAAATCCGGCTCTTTTAAAATTAAAAGAAATGGCAAAATCACGACCAAGAAAGGGATCAGGATTTTCTCTCGCGGCATGTATTCCAATTTGTTTTGGGCGAAAAAACTGCTCAAAACCAAAATAACCGCGATTTTGGCAAATTCCGACGGTTGAAAGTTAAAATTTCCGACACCGATCCAGCGGTGAGCGCCCAGACGCGCGGGCATAAATAAAACTAAAGCTAAAAAAAACAGGCTGATAAAATAACTAGGCCACGCCAAATCCTGCAATTTAAAATACTCGAATCTCACCGTCAGAAATACCAGTAAAATCCCCGCGCCCATCCACAAAAGCTGTTTCACCGCTAAAATTTGCATCAGCGTTTGGCCTGATTTGTAAGAGGCGCTGTAAACACTGGCAAGGCCGATTAAAAAAATAATCAGCGGCGCCAAAAAAAGAAGTTTATCGAAATACCGGTAATTGATTTTTTTTCTCATATTATCTACAAATAATGTGACTCATTTAATTTTTGAAAAACAGCACTGGCTATTTTTGCGGCGGCGATCCCTCCCCGCCCTCCGTTTTCAAGAAACACCACCAACGCCACTTTCGGATTTTCGGCCGGTGCATACCCCACAAACCACGCATGGGTTTTATCCTGTCCGGATTGAGCCGTTCCGGTCTTGCCGGCCACATGCACGCCGGGTGTCTTGGCTAAACGGCCGGTTCCGGTGTCAGAGTTGACGACAGCATCCAAACCATTTTTGACCGCTTTCCAGTAAGGCTCCGGAATCGCGATCTTTTTATTTTGCGCCTCAACGACTTTGATGCCGTCAATTTTATCAATCAAATGCGGTTTAAAAATCTGTCCATTCGTCGCCGCAGCAGAAATCATGACCAAAGCCTGCGCTGGTGTTACTTGGAGATAGCCTTGTCCGATGGCCAGATTAGCCGTTTCGCCATCAAACCAAGCCTCGTGACGGCGCTCCCGCTTCCACTGACGGGACGGCACAAAACCCGTCCGCTCCCCAGGCAAATCAACGCCGGTCAAACGATAAAATCCCAACGCCGACGCTTTATTTAAAATGGCTTCCAAGCCGGCCTTCACACCCAAGGTATAAAAATAAATATTGCAGGAATGTGCGAATGCTTGCGTCATGGTCTGAGACCCGTGCCCATCCTCTTTCCAGCAAGGAAACCCTCTGCCGCCCAGCATCAAAATTCCCAAGCAATCCACCGAGTCTGACGGATTAATTTTATGCGCGTCGAGAGCGGCAAGTGCCGTGACGATTTTAAAAATAGAGCCCGGCGGATACGCGCCTCGTATCCCGCGATTCACCATAGGAGCGTTTTCACCTTTGAGATATTTCCCGACATCTTTTCGACCGCGCTTGGAGGCAAATAAATTGGGATCAAAAGAAGGCGAGCTGTTTAGAGCAAGAATTCCACCCTCTTTAAGCTCCATCACAAAAACCGCGCCTTTTTGGGACTCCAGCAAAGACTGAGTGTAACTCTGCAAATCCGCGTCTACGGTGAGCTGAATGTCTTTGCCTTCTTTGGGCTCGCGAACACCCATCGGTCGCATCATTCGCCCGCGACTGTCCACCTCAATCTGAAGTCCTCCGGAAAAACCTCGGAGATAACTTTCGTAATTTTTTTCAATCCCGTCGCGGCCGACCCAATCCGCCAAACTGTAGCCATAAATCTCGGTGGCTTCTTCTTCCTCTTCTTCCGTCATGGGGCCGATGTAGCCGGTCACATGCGCCAAACTTTCTTTGTAGGGATACTCCCGCTGGGGACGCGTTTCCACCATAAATCCAGGCAACACATCCAAACGCTCCTCGATTTCAACCGCTTGGGTCAAACTGATGTCCTCGGCGACCACCACACTTCGAAAAGCGCCCGGCTTTTTTTTGTAAAAACGTTCTTCCAAAACTTCCGGATCTTCTTTAAGAATCTCCGCGAGCATTTGGCAACTTTGGCTTAACTGTGCTTTAGCTTCTCTAGGAATTGCGGAACAATTAAAACTAAGATGACTGGTCGCCAGCGCTTTTTGATGGCGATCTAAAATTTTCCCGCGGGCAGCTTCCAAGTAAATCACGCGAAGACGATTTTTTTCAGACAGAGAGCGGTAATAGGCTCCCTTCACGATTTGCATGTGAAATAGGTTGGCGCCCAACGCGACCAACCCCACCAGCATTAAAAGAGAAAGACGATTGGGGCGATTAACAGCCGTGCTCATTTAATCCAAACCCGCTTCTCTTCCCTGGCCAAGGAGACTTTTCTGAGGAAGAAAAAAACCAGGGGTGACAAAAAAGCGGTCCAGAGCAGTTGACTCCAAGAAAAAACCTCGAAAATAATCCAGAAAGCAACCGGTTCTCCGGCAGTCCATCGAGCGGACATCAAAGTCAAGAGCGCGGATAAATACGTGCCTACCAGCGGTAGGAGAATCTCCGAAAAAAGACTGTCTCCGAAAACGGTTTTGGCCGAAAGTCCCGACACCCAACCGAGAGCTCCCAAAAGCGGAATGGAAAATCCGAATTTTCCGGTAGAAAAAATTTCAAAAAAAACACCTGAAAAAATACCGATCCCAAAGCCAAAACCAGGGCCTTCGGCAAGCGCGTAAAATATCACGGTGATGATTAAAAGGCATGTCGCGGCGGATTCGGGGATCACAAATCTTAAAGCATTCTGGCTAAGAAAAATAAAGAAAATCCAAATAAAGGCCATCCCTCTGGATTTACTCAATGCACAGCACCTCTTCTAAACGCCGAAGATCCGCAAACGGCGCGATCTCCGCCACCTGATAAATTTGTCCGGGCTCTTTCCAAACTTTTTTGACCTTGCCCACCGGAATCCCTTTGGGAAAATATTTTCCAAAGCCCGCCGTTTCCACAATGTCCCCAGGTAAAATCAGCGTTTCAACCGAAAGATATTTCACGCGGCACTCCCCGGAAAGCGTGCCTATCATGACGCCTTCCTGACGGGTTCTCTGAATCAAAACGCCGATGCGCGAACCGGGATCTTGAATTAAAAGCGCTTTAGAAACGGAGGGGCCAACTTCCACCAGCTTTCCCACCAAAGACGACTCCGCAGTGACAAGCATGTTGGGTTGCAAGCCGTCTTCACGTCCTTTGTCCAACAGCATGACTTTCAAAGCGCCCGAGGGTGATTTTCCAATCACGCGAGCGGCGACCACCGTCTCCACAGAAGCTGGGACGGCGTTTCGCAATTCCAAAAGTTCTCTCAAGCGCTCATTTTCCAAACGAAGTTCTTCAGATTGAATCGACCGATCTCTTAAGTCAGTCATTTTTTGACGCAATAAGCGCAATTCTTCCCGGTCTTGTCGCCAATGGATCGCGTCATTAAAAAAAGTGCCGGCTCGCGCGGAAAAACTCAACGAAGATTTTAAATAAGAATAAATCGAAGATCGGAAAAAAGCGGCTTGGGATAGAGACACCGCCGAAATGACGGCGAGGAAAAGAACTACAAAAAATAAAACGCGGGTTTTTTTTGACACACCCTTAAGTTTGGTCTTAGCTTTCTATCGTGCGATTGGCTGAAACCGTTACTTTCTTAAGATAGTTAAGCTCGCTTAAAATTTTTCCGGTGCCAGTAGCAACGGCGATCAGAGGGTTTTCCGCGACATGCACCGGCAAGCCGGTTTCCTCGGAAATCAGCTTATCAAGACCGCGAATCAAGGAACTACCACCGGCCATGACAATGCCGCGATCAATCAAGTCCGCGCAAAGCTCAGGGGGCGTGCGTTCCAGCGTCTCACGAACCGCCTCGACAATATACTGCACCGGCTCGGCGAGCGCCTCGCGAACTTCTTCGGAGGTAATCTTAACCATTTTCGGCAAGCCCGACACAAGATCGCGCCCGCGAATTTCCATCGAGAGCTCTTCATCAAGCGGATAAGCGGAACCGATTTTGATTTTAATTTCTTCAGCGGTTCTTTCACCGATCATCAGATTATAAGTTTTTTTGACATGCTCAATGATGGCGTCATCCATCTCATCACCGGCGATACGAATGCTCTTGGAAAAAACAATGCCGGCCAAAGAGATCACGGCCATTTCGCTGGTACCGCCACCGATGTCGATAATCATACTGCCCGCCGGTTCTTGGATCGGGAGTCCCACACCAATCGCGGCGGCCATCGGCTCTTCAACCAAATACACTTCACGGGCTCCGGCATGAAGCGCGGAGTCACGAACCGCACGCTTTTCCACTTCGGTAATACCTGAGGGAATTGCGATGACCATGCGCGGACGAACAAAACGTTTGCGATTGTGAACTTTGTTGATGAAATAGCGGAGCATGCTTTCGGTGATTTCGAAGTCGGCGATAACGCCGTCTTTCATGGGGCGGATGGCGACAATGGATCCGGGAGTGCGGCCAAGCATGCGCTTGGCTTCGTCACCCACGGCTAATACTTCGCTGGTGCCCTTACGAATCGCGACCACGGAAGGCTCGCAGAGGACGATGCCTTGGCCTTTGACGTTGACAAGGGTGTTCGCGGTACCCAAGTCAATTCCCATGTCATTGGAAAAAGAACCGAGAACCCAGTCGACAATTTTAGTGAAAAAATTAATAGGTTGCGCCAAGAAAAATCCGTCTTTTTAGAAAATTTGAATAGCCAATTATAACAACGCCCCTATAGGGTGTCAACCAGCAAACTTTGCCTCCCCCACCGGTTTTCCATTCCCCGGGAGACCCCAGGAAACACTTCCCATTGCTAACAAATCCAAGTTCCGACTGTAGTGCAGACTTCAGTCTGCCAAATCACTCTGATTGTACATCCTCTCGAATCGGTTGCATTCTGTAGAGCCCCAAGTAGAAAAAAGTAGGTCAGGTTTAAACCTGACCTACTTTTTTCTGGCCGATACACTCACCCGAGAGGTGTTTTCTAGATATTTTGAATTCCACCTGAATTACGCAAACTGAAGTTTGCGCTACCCTTAAACCGTTAGTTTGTTAGCAATGAATCAAATCAAGATTTTATTTGGATAATTGATAAGGAATTTGAAGCTGATTCAACAGCCCAAAAAAATTAGGAAATGAGGTATTGATACAATCCAGATCTTCTACAATAGTTTCACCATCCGCCACCATTCCCGCAACAATCAATGACATGGCAGTGCGATGATCTTTAAAAGAATTCAATTTTGCACCTTTAAGCGGAGTGCCACCTGTAATAAAAATAGTGTCCCCCTCCACTTGAATACTGGCTCCCATCGCAGAAAGAGTTGTCGTCATTGAATGAATACGATCCGTTTCCTTTACACGAAGCTCCTTAGCCTCATGAATAATGCTCACACCTTTTGCTTGAGTAGCCAGAACCATCAAAATAGGAATCTCGTCAATTAATGATGGAAGTTCTTCTCTCTTAATTTCGAAAGCTTTTAATGATTGTGTGTGCAACCCAAAATCCGCAACCGGTTCCGGGCCGGCCATGCTTCCTTTAGCCGAACTCTGATAACCAGAAAAATTGACTCCCATTCTCTTGAGAACTTCTAAAAGCCCTGTTCGCGTTGGATTATCTAAAACCGATTTAAATTGAATCGTTGTGTCGGGAACCAATAAGGCAATCGCCATAAAAAATGCCGCGCTAGAGATATCCCCCGCGATTTCAAAACTTTTAGCGGAGAGCTTTTGTCCTCCCTGAACGGAAACGGTAGTACCGGAAATCTCGACCTTGGCGCCAAAATGAGATA
>JAHFFM010000004.1 GCA_023247935.1 Candidatus Omnitrophota bacterium
CCAGCCGAGTGCCGGAAAGTCCTTTTTCTAGTAGCCCTGCTTTATCCAGAGCTTCTTGAGCCATGCTCTCTAAATATTCATCGGCATGTTCGTGATCTTCGGGTTCGAGCTTTGAGATTATACTTCCGAATGGATCACGGACAATTCCGTTCACCAGCTGCGCTTCACGAGCCCACCAATATTGCTGGAGAGGATCGGCAACTGCTTTACTCTTTTGTTCATCAAGAAATTCTTGGAGTTTTTCATCCGCGGTTCTCGTCCATTCATGAGCACGCTCTTCAGAATATTTGGTATCAGACCAACGCTCCACCACTGAAGGCATTTTTAAATATTGTCCAACATAATTAGCCTTTATGGCCGCAAACTCTTCCGGAAATTCTGACCAGTCGACTATCACTCCACAACTTCTTGCAATAGCAGTATCTTCCGCTATCTGTTGACGCGCAAAAAGCTCAGCCCACTTGCGCAAATTTTCTAAATTATCTTTAGACACGACCACATCCGGAGCAACGGGAATAGATTTTATTTGGTGAATTAGGGTTGGAGAAGTTATCAGTGCTTTCACAGCCCAGCCCAAAAACTGTCGGCGGGAAGGATTTGCGAAAGACTCATCCGTCAGCCGAGCCGCTTGATTTTTTTGGCGATTGGCGGCAGAGGCGCGTCGAAGAATTCTATCCTTTTCTAAAATTTTACCGATGACTTCTTCCCTGCCGGAGGAGGGTCCGTAGAGAAAGTGCGTGCCTAAAAACCCATTGAGTTGCGACAAATAATGATAGATGGCTTTCTGTGTTTTCCGATGAACCAAATAGGCGGCGCTATAATAAGGGCCACTATCCATTTGATTCGAAAATTCATCCACTAGCGCTTGAATGTGCTCTCTATTCTCCGACCAGGGTGGGGTAGTTTCAAATTGCTTGAATAACTTTTGCGCACGCTTTGACGTGATCTCGCAAAAATCGTTCGGCAGAAGCACCAGTGTCAGCAAATGAATCAACACATCATGAAAATGAAACGACTGCAGATCTTTATTTCTGCCTGCTCCCATATGAATCGGGAATACCTTGCCAGACCAGCTCTCGACAAGCTCACGACTAGAAACATCTGGTGTCTTGGATGACACAAGTCTAAAAGGAATCTTCCAGCTTGTCCGCTTCAAAAGATCCGCCCGACGATTGAATGACTCCGGATCGGGGTAGCTGATAAATGTTTGATTGTTTTGACGATCTATTTTCACGTGAATTCCTAGCGCCTTCGAAAATGCGGGATAACGCCGGAAAAATCTTTTTGTATTCATACTATCCACAAAATCCCCTTCAAAACCATCGACACGCATCGGATCTCGCCATTTTGCCGTAATAATTTTTCCGGCTCCGCTCTCTTTATCCTTCTTGATGGATACAATTTCCCAGTTGCGACCTTTAAATCCTACAAAAAGCGCTCCCGCTTTCTTTCTCTCAGGCTCCGCCAGCCGCGTACCTTCCCGAGTAGGCAAATGGTTGAGCATCTCTTTCTTCAACAGCTTTTTATCGAAATAAACACACTCTTCGTGTCTGTCCAAATTATCTAGAAATTCCTCCAAAATTTCTTGGGCGGATCCATGGGGCAAATTTTCATTGATGATGGCCACTAATTCTTGCGGCGTAAACTCAATATTTGCCATTTGAGCCACCTTCAGCACTTCTTTAAATTCTTCAAAAAAATCGTGATAAGCGTCACCTGTCATATCCACAAAATGAGCCTGATTTTCAGCATCAACCACGACATTGTCAGGCGTAAGCTCGTAATTAAGACCGAATTGGCTCCAAACCTTCAATGCCGTGATCAAGGTATTATTAATGATGATTTTGCGTGTGGGCGCATCAGCGACAGAAAGCGCTACATTCAAATGTTGCCCTTCAGACCAAGGATGCACGTGAAAAACAATGCGGTTGGAGAATCTTGTGTGTTCGTAACGCTTTTTGATCTCTTTTTTAAGTTTTTTGGGCACTCGATAAATCGTGTAAAAAATAGGCGCGCCGCAATGAGCCTTAAAATACTCGTCCTGCCCGTACTCTTGATAGGCCGCGTGTTCTCGCTCGATTCCTTCAAGAGTCAACCAAGATCTATCCTCGTCATCCACGGTGGTCATCTTAAGAGCGTACGAGGCTGTTTTAGAAATACCTTCACCGCTCACCACCACATTCAAACGCACGACATCGGAGCTTTGTCCGCTGGAAGCATCGACCAAAACGACTTCGGCTTTATAGGGCTTCGAAGGATCCAGATCTAATTGCTCCAGAAGCATTTTTCTGAATTTCAGAGATCTTACAAATCTTTTTAAGAAAATAAGATACGCGCGATAATAGCCTTCGGAATAATCAACGCGTTCCCGCCAAGAGGCTTTATCCTTAGTCCAGGCATCCGTATTGATTGAAATATCAGACGCCTCCAAGCCAAGATTCTTCTTTGCTAGCCGGGCGCCGGCTCGATTTGGTTTTTTTTGTGAAGCCGCGTGAACCGCATGATTTGAAAAATTGCGCCTTATTTCATCTTCACTTAAAGGAAAATCCATCTGAAATTTCTCGGGCTGGGTTTCGTCATAATCAACTCCAAACAAGTCACGTTGACCATCACTGAAATCTTCCAGCACAAATCGATGGATTTTAAAATAATCGGCAAGCTCGACGCTGAACTCACGCAGATCGTTTTCTATATACTTATTCATATCGTAAAGCCGCTCAAAAAATCTTGCTTGCACATCGGAACCGGAGCTCAAATCTCCAAGGTCAAAGATTTGAATTTGATCTGTTTTTTCATCAACACCAAAGTTGTACAATGTTCCTCCGACATCCGAATCAATGACACCGCGACGATAAATCCCGACCACGCATTGCTTGTAATCCTCGAGTATTTTTTTGCCCTCCTCAGCCCTGTTATTACGAGCCAAAAATTTTAATCTGTCTATTAAGCGTACGACTTTCGGTTGCACAATAGCCAATTTAGTTTTGCGGTTTTCACTGCCTCTTAAATGATAAATAAATTCATTTTTATAACCTCGGGTGGCATCAATAATCATGGTCGGAACCGCATATCCTTTCAATCGCTGGCTGGCAAGTTTATACCCCTGTCCGATCCATATATTAATGACGCTGGACTCCGATGACTTGTGTAGCAAGATTTTGACGATATAATCAAAATCATCCGCCAAATAAGCTTTCAGCGATCTGCCTTTCCCTCCCCAACGAAGCCGGTTAGCCACCGGCTTTGGCGCCCCCGGAACCTGCTTGTCTAATTTTCTTTTAAATAATTCTTCAAGAGCTTGAAGTAAAAACTTGCCATCAATTTCATCAACATGGGGGATCTCATTTTGCTTGAGAATATCTCTCAAATCGCCCACGTTTTGGGTTACCCGGAGTGTCTCAATGACAGCTACCTCCAGATCTTCAAGCTTGGTCTTAAACTCTCTAAACAGAGCCTGCCGACTAACTCCGGTACGCCTCTTTCCTTTGACTGAAGGTTCAACTTTATTTTTCGCCAGCCGGGCGCCGTTAAAAGCGGATGATTTTACCGGACCCCGTCCCGAAACCTTATTTGGGGGCACGTTAGATTCCGCCAGCCGGGCGCCAACCCATGGATAGCTCAGCTTAGGATTCGCCTCAGAACCGTCAATGGAAGCGCCTGATAAATCTACTTGCAGATCATGTCCCCACTCGATGCGCGGATGAAAGGTAAATCTAGACCTTGGAAATGCTTCTCTCAATTCTTTCTCTTGATCTTCATTGGAAGTCATTTTTTTGCGAGTTTCTTTTAAATAGTCTACGACATATTGGATATCCTCATCTTTGAAGCCATTCTGAATCAGAAAATCTCTTATTTTTCTGACATGCTCCAATAGCGTTTCTTCGCGTAGCGTGGTACTACGGACAAATAAATGCCCAACGCCCAGATACCGGACACCGTCTTTTTTAGCCAACACTCCGACGCCGGTACAAGAAAATAGGCCTGTCGTTCGAATGCCTATTTTGGATAAGACAGCTTCACTAATTAAAATAAAATCTCCCGGACCCACATCCATAAAGCGCCGACCTTGTCGGATAAATATTTCAACATAAGGCTTCATTTGATTTTGATATTCACGATCGCTCGACCAAAACAGGATGCCCGGTAAATTTTGTTGTGTGACCAGCCGAGCCGCCTGATTTTTTGGACGATTGGCGTCGAGGCTCGCCGACGCTGTAGTGGCGAGCCGGGCACCAGAGCCATTCAAGGCTTCTTTATATAACGCGTCGAAATTAAACGCCCAGAATCTGGCTAAAAAATTAGCCGGAACATTAAAAAATGGCTCTGTGAATAGCCGTCGAATTTCACCTTTTTTCTGATCTTCCGATAATTTTCTTTTTCTAAAAACTCCAAAATCCGATACAGCCATTACTTCTCCATTTGGAAGTAATTTAAAGTTTTCCAAATGAAAATCAGTGTTTTTGTGGGTGTGATAACGGCCCGAGTAACCCATGTCTAAAAGATTCTTAGCGATGGAGATAGTTTGCAGCGCTATGCGACGATCTAAATCTTCGATTGAAATTCCCAGGTTTTTGGCGATTTTCTTTCGGTAAGTTATATTCGCTCTCGGAAGTCTTTTCCCGTCTTGATATTCAAAAATGATCAACCTCAGAGGATTAAGTTTATCGAAAACTTTTTTTGATTCATAAATCGTAAAATGCCCTGGCACCCGAAGATACGCGACTGGCGCCGCAACTTTTTTTCTTAAAGCGGGTATCCGCTGAGCTTGGTGCGCTATCGTAAAATGCCGCGCGGCGACTTCTTCCCGTCTTTCTAATTGACCTGGAATTTTTATCTCCAGAGTGTGCCACCGGCCTGACCGTCCTTGCACCCTTATCAGATGCCGTCTAAAGGACTGCGAAATCGGAGAAATAAAAATCCCTTTATATTCAAAGAAAAGATTTTCTCTGTCGGCATATTCCATGGGTGAAAGACTGGAGTGATCCGCATAACCTCTAACGGCCAACGGATTAAGCTCTATCCCATCATGATGCGAAGCTCTTAAGATGCCAAGGATGTGTAGAAATTTTTTAAGTTCAGCCTTATTCTGAAGAATGCTTAAAAAGTCGGACAGCTCTTCTCTGTATTCAGGAACCACTTGGAGATGCACATCATTGGATTTTTTATTAGGTGTATTTTTTTCATTTTCAGTATGCTTAAAATAAGCGCGCATTAAGAGATGATCTAAATTTAAAGTTCTCCCCAGAATCTCCCACACAAATTTAGACGCCACCCTGCCTTTCAGACTCTTTATAACTTCCAAAAGGGGATCAATCGTTGAAACAGGCATAAAAGCCAAGCTTGGCTCTTTAGCATCTTCATAGCCCCTAGTAGCGCCGATCAAAAGTATAGCGGCTTGAATGAGAAAATGCCGTTTTCGCTCTTGTATACCTCTAACCAAATCTCTATCGGAAACATTGTCCGACCTCTCTAACAGTTCCAAGACGTGTGCATTTATAATTTCATTTACAAGGGCTTCCATCTTATTCACAAAAGAAACTTTTGGATCTGATTCAACTTTTTTTCTACGTTGTGCTGACAGTGAAACTCCTTTAGCCAGCCGAGCCGCCTGGTTTTTTTGGCGATTGGCGGCGAGGCTCGCCGACGCTTTAGTGGCGAGCCGGGCTCCGGCATTATCTCCGTCTAGAAATTTCAGTGCATTCCCGATATGAGCAATCGCCTTATTAAAAGTTCCGTCCGGAGAAGTTAATTGAGAGGGGACATCGCCTATTTTTTGCTCACTTTCATAAATAGCTCTTAACATGGGTTCGTTTAAACTTTCAGAAATCACAGGGTCTTCTAAAAATTCTTTGATCTGAGCCTGGACACCTCCTAACGTTTCACGAAATCCTGTTTGATCCGCAAAACGCCGGAATCTAGCTTTGGTGACTCTTAAGCTCAACTGTCCTGCGATATCAATGCCGGATTGCAAATGCCTTGCTGTCTCTGATAAAGCAGACGTGATTTTTGAAATCTCTTCTCGATAGCCCGCGTAAATAGGTCCTGAATCGGACAAATGCTTATCGAGTCTATTTAATATCTCAACAGATTCTTCGATTTCCACGACAGCGTCTTGAAGATGCCCAAGCAACTCCCGCAAAAACTCTCCCCCTTCAGCTTCAGCTTGCTGAAATACTCCATCAATTTGTCTCTGAGCTTCACCCGGCGGCAACAAACCGAATGGCACATCTTCATGCGTGACCTCAATACAGGCTGGGTCAATTACTTTAAGCTCCTGCGCCAAACGATCCAGACGTTTAGGATGATCAGGGCCGAGATGTTCTATGAAATAAATGACACCTGGTGCCTGGCGAACAAGTTCTTGATGAACAAAATCCGGAAAAGCCAATCCCTGCTGTCGGCTCGATTCGGCTATGGTTTGCAATAAATACCAACTATTCCACGAGGAGCTAAAACTATCTCTCCAATTTTGGGAAGAATTTAGACACGTTCTTAAAAAATCATTCTCATTAAAGGGTTGTGAATTAATTTCGATTACCTTGGATACGCCATCGGACCAAACGTCTCCCTCATTCAAACAACGAAAGACACGCGGGTAACGTTTCATTTTCTCAGCAATAGTCGGTGCCCAGATTTTAAGCTTTGGCGTCCATTGAGCCACTGCGTCGGCGTCGCGAGTCATGTGAGTAAGGACATGTCTGAATAAGTCCGTTGTTTGGCTGGCAGAGACATCGTTCGTTACCGATTTGAAATTGTTCATGATCCAATCTTGAATTTCTTCATCGTCTAACAATGCTTTTGCGAGCGGATCTGTTCGAGGCTCCTCATGACGGGCGGTCGATTCCAAATGCAGGAGAAATCCATGAGGGATTTGTCTTGCTTCGGGATCGGAATGCGACAAACATATCCCTATAAATTTTTTTGAAAGATTAAAAATTGGTTCCCTGAACGCTGGAAGATTTCGATCAATCAAACGCTGTATGTCACTGTTAATATTGAAATACACGCTCGAAGCTCTGTCTCCATCCTCTTTTGTCTGGGCTTCCAAAAGCTTCTCGACAAATTGAAGGCTCAATAAAAATTGTATAAACTCAAGATCTGCGTTCTGATCTTGTGATTTTTCTAAATAATCTTGAAGCTCCTCTCTAATCGCTTGAATAATTCCTAAACCGCTCGACTCGTCAATGACTTGTAACAATCTCTCTTTGGCATCCGCCAGTCGGGCGCCCTTAGCCAGATCATGCTTCGGAGCAAACACCGCTTCATTGGCTTTTTTGTTTTTTGCGATCCGCTTCAGCAGCTCTCCGGAAACTCTATCGGATTCCAGCTTGGCAATAAGCGTTTCAAGGTTTGATTGTGATCGCGCAGATTGGGGAATATTTCTCAAGGCTTGCACATTACGTATCCATTCCGAGATTTGTGATTCATAAAGGAGTACCTTTTGAATATAAATATAAAGATCCTTAGCATCCGCTTTGGAGACAAAGAGGAGATTTTTATTTTGGGAATCTATCTGAGCTAATTTCAGCATGGCATAAGCTTTTTTAGACTCAGATACCACCATACGTCTCATCGCAGGAGACTGATCATGGTCGTAATTCGGGATGGCGCTAAGAACGTGAATAATCGCTCCTCCCCAGAGCTGCGCCGCATCGACGATTCCGCCGCTCGGCCTCAAAAATAATTGCCGGAAAGTCTTGATATTTTTTCCTGTATTCCAATGCTTCATATTTTTCTCAAAATCACTATCCACAAGCCGTCTCAAACGCATTTCATCGAGCCGGTCGATTCCGTCAAAAATAGGAGTTACCAACGGGTGTTCCAATTTCAAAAACTTCTCAAAAAGCTCCCGATCATCCGGATATCTCGCGAAATAATCCTTCATCCACGCATTTTCAAGAAGCGTTAGCCGCCCCTCTACCGACAGCCGGGCGCCTCGGTTCACTTTCAAAAGATGCGTGGGCATAGAAACTTCGGACGAATCTCCCGACACACCGATAGGAATCGTTATTTTTAAGCTCGATTCGAGTCCCAAGCTAGGAGCCAGCTTGAGCAGCGCTTTTTCATCGTCCTCATCGCCCCCAGAGGCAATCACATACGAGATTCCTTTAAATTTCGAAAAAATATCTCGGAGTAATTTTCTAGGCCGCCCCTGCGCCTTGAAATATTCCGACGTTTTGAGCTTCCCTCTCCTCCACTCCGCCCAGCGCTCATCCATCATTGTCGGAGTAAACGACACGTTGTAATAAGGCAGCCCATAAGAAGGGAAATTGTAAGCCAAAACGGCTTTATTAAATTTCTTTGTAGGCATTTCTCCAAAATGCTTGTAATAAATCCTCGCTTTCTTCCGCAGCTTATTGATCCTGAGATTGATATGGATCAAGGTGTCCTGTTTATTTTCGCGAAACGTCTGACCTGTTCCCAACTCGCCATAAACCACCGTGGAGGGCGGACTATTTTCGATGATAGTTGCGGAACTCGCTCCCAATTCCAAAGCCGCCAGGGCAAACAGGCCATTGCGCGATCCCACATCGATAAAAGGATGGCCCTGGATATCCTGACGAATGGCCTGCATCGAAATCAAATTTTGGATCACGATCGGAAGCACATAATAATCTGGGAGGCCCATGAATCCTCCTCGGGAAAGCCGTTTATAGGTGTAGCCATGCCAACCGCCTTTTTCATTCAGCTCGACCAGTGAAATCGCAAGTGGGTATTGCGACAAAAGTTTCTTGAAAGCAGCGAGATCCCCTCTTTTATTCATTTCGGCAATCATATGGGCGTTGTAATTGATGACAAAAATATCTCCCGCCCTAAAATACAACGGCTCTTTGAGGGTAAGATCTGCATACGTCATCGTAAACGCGTAAGTTTTTTCTTGGAATCGGACTTTTCCTTTTTTCAAGTTATGGTTTTTAATGCCAAGGAGACGAACAAGCCTTTTCTCGAATTCATCGGCGCTCAAACCTGCCAGCCGTGCGCCCCGATAAATCTTATCGGGCTCGGAAGTTCCATAAACGGCTCTTTCGAGCTTTCCATTGGAATCAAATTCAAGTTTCCAAAGACCGGTTTGCACTTTGGGGCCCCAAATTCCGCCTGGTTTTGCTTGGGGGAAATGCTTGCGCATAAAATTGACCATATTTTCAAAGCCGCTTCCGCCCTTGCCGACTTCGCAACCGGCAATCACTATTTGGCCACCATCCGCCAGCGAGGAGGATATCCGGTCAAGCATGGATCCATCCCGAAGATCCAGCGTATAACTCACCACTTCTGTCGTCCTACCGCTTGAATAACCTCCCAAGGACAGCGCTCTTTCAGTTGCGTGAGCATTGAAAATCATAATTTTCGCTTTTTGTGCCACCGTGGCTTCTAAGACGCTATTTTCAAGATCAGTGTCATTGCTAACTTCGTAATAAAGCACTTTGTAACCGTTCTGTATTAGTTGCCGGATCGTCGCGTCATTATAAAAACTCTTATTCCAGTCCACTCTCGCGACCAAAAACACGGCTCGTGGTCGTGTGTCGGCATCGAGATTTTGTCTTTCTGTGACCAACTGCTTCATCAGAGCAAAAGGCATGCGGCCGGGAATCCGAATATTCAAATCTCTACATTCACGATAAAGATCCAGGATCTCTTGCCCCTCAGGACTTAATTTCTCTTCGTCTTCGAGGACTTGTATAACGTAGTTCCCGTATCGCTCGGAGCCAGCCCAATACTCAAGGATACGGATCGCCGCGTTCTTAAACGCTCCTTTTTTGTCAATAATTCCAAGGAGGTGAATGACGTTTTCCGCGGATCTAAAATTTTTGGACGCTTGATAAAATTTTCTGGCTTTTGAATTGGACCAAGTGTTTTCTCCTTGGGCATAAGGCTCATTAAGGCCGTTTAAGATAGAGAAAAGATTCGACGGATGACGGTCCGACTCCGAAAACGCTATCAGTGGGCGGGGCAATTCCGGGAGACCATTCAAGATAGGGAAAAGATGCGACACGGAACGAGCTGACTCTGGAAGCGCTATCAGTGGACGAGCCAATTCCGAAGTGGTTGGAAGTGGGCGCACCAGCTTCGGCGTCGGGATAGAACCATTTAAAACACTCATATACATTGCAGAAAAAATCGAAAGGATTTTGATAAACCTGAGAGCCCCAAAATTCCTAGCTCCAATCGCATCGGCCAGCCGGGCGCCTTTAAATTCAAAAGAGGCAGATCCACCCATTTCTCTCAGTTGGGTTTTAGTTTCTATATTGATGCCTAGAAATGCCTTTGGAAGAGCCGTGATGATCTTCATTTTAATCAATGCTTCAAAATATTCTTTCTGCAAAACATCGAAATAGTCTGAGCTTACACGACCTGTGTAACAAATCATCAGGATGGGAACATCTCCTATCTCAGGAAAATGACAAATGAAAAATATAGCCGGGAACGAATTGGAGGTTAAAACAGCCTTTGCGCGCGCATTTTTAAGATCTTTCTTGATTCTCGGAGGGTTCATAGTATTGTTCCAACTTTTTGCATCTATGGGCAAATACCGAACCTCTCCTAACTCTTTTGTAATGATACGTTTCTGTCCACCAAGATCCAGTTGATAGCGAAGTAATTTCTTTTCTCGGACAAAGAGCGGACGAATAAATGAAATCGTAAGTAGGAAAATGAGCCTTATCCATTTTTTGGTCTCTTTCCAAATTCTGACCAAGGAGTTAGGCTGCTCCGCGAGACGCGCGCCAGGTTTCAGTGGCAACCGCCAAATATTACTGCCTATCACGTTTTCAAATCCCAGTCGTTGGGCTATTTTGCCTGTCGCCTGGCCACGGGACTGGTCTGTGAAACTGATGATGCGCACTCCAGGAAGAGTTTTTATCCATCCCACACGCGCTTCAAAGAGTTTTGTCGCCACTCCTTGCTGTCTAAAGGCCGGGTTGACCGCTAAATAATTCAGGCCAGCAACAGTCCCGTCCATGCTCTCCACCCAGGCTGTGCCTGTCCCAATAATTTGCTCTCCTTTCTTCGCGATAAATATTTTTCCATTAATCTTTGAATCCGATTTCAAAAACACCACCATTTGTTTTATAAGAAGTTCCCGTGGTATGGGTGGAAAATACACCTCTGTCAATTCGGGATAATGGTATTTGATCAAGAGATCCACAACAGCCGGGATATCGCCTTCCGCTGCTTCCTGAATGGTTATCGCAGTCGCAGATGCCTGGGGTGCGTCCGTCAAACGCGCACCGGCCATAAATTCTGTTAAATTTTTCAGTGTGCTCCAAAAAGCGAGGGTTAGTTGTTTGCTTTTGGGATAATATTTTGTGGCGTCTAATGGTTTCCCATCAACAAAAATAGAAAGTCCTCCTAAAATATGAGACGCTCCTTTAAAATAAGCTTGGCTCTGGAGTGAAATAGATTCTGATGGTTCTACGGTGAGTGCTGGAATGCGAGGAGCAATCCCCATAGGTTCATTAGTGCCGGTATAAAAAATAAATTCACCGATAAAATGAATAACAACCTGCGGAATATTCTTTTCTCGGAGGATATCAACCAAGGAGAAAAATGTGTTGTAATGACAAAGTCCGTAATACATCCCGACCGAGACGATATTGATCGGCGCTTCTAACCCTCTGAATAAATAGAGCGCATCTTCCGCAGAAAGTTCTCCGCCCTCATTAAAACGATGACGCTGACTCTCAAAATCAATTTCAGATTCTTCTGTGTCTGTCGGATATAGCAAGACAAGTCCGCGACTAATAGGCAATCTCCCTTCACGCCGAATCTGATTGAGAACGGCTCCGCCCTGAGATGAATGCGTATCAATCGCTACGAACGGATTCCGCATAAAATCTCTTAGCTCCTGGGTGTCAGCAAGTTGAAGAGCCAGTCGAGCGGCGGCCTGACGAAAAACCTGGGGAGTTTTTTCAGGCGCTGTCAGCTCCACTAAAAATACTTCCGGCCGGACGCTATCCACTTGAGGATTTCTGAATACCTCGATCTTTACATCCTGAAAACCTACAGATTTAAAAAATTCTTCGACCTCTTCTTCTGATTTAAAAAATCTTCCGGGTTGATGGGTAGGCTCAATAGCTTTCTTTTCATTAAAAATAATTTTTCTTAAGAGCACTATTCGCTCTAGTATTGCCGTCTTTCTTTCCTCTTCAAGATAACCGCGACTCATGATAGAGGGGAGCGACTCGATGCCTTCAACAGCAACTGAATCAACCAATAGTTTTATGGAATATTCTGAAAGCCACCGTTCGAACCGCTGTGCCCAATCTTCTTTTGTTGTCCCAACCTGCCCTCTCAAAATGTCTTCTAGCTCTGAAAGGTAAACATCCACTTGGCTTAAAATATTGTCAGCCGTTTCAAGTCTTTGAACAACCGTGCTTTTGGGATGATGGAGCAAAGCAAGGACGTGACCGCCCGGCCTGACAATTCTTAAAGCTTCCAAAGCCGTCTTGTTTCGGTCGGTGTACTCCAGACTAAAGATCAAAAGTGCGGCGTCAAGCGAAGCGTCTGAAATCTTGCCTCTCATATCCTCAATATCTGCCCGCAAAGTCGTGTAAGAAGCTTCTACTGTCGTTTCCGGCGCGACGTTATCGACACTCCACCATTTGATCTTTGCAAGTCGGGGGCTTAACCATCGGATCCATTGATCCTTATGGCCGCCGCCAAGATTGGCGATTTCTTGAACTCGTCCGCCAGGGCTACGCCAACTCTGAATCCGACCGAGAACCTTATCGCGAAGTCCGTCGTATTGGGGTAGCTTTAGAGTTCCTTCAAAATTCTGCCAAGGATTGATATCGGCTACCTGCCTCAGAGTATTCAAAAATTCTGGATCTTGAACGTTCGCGCTTTCCGTTGTCAACCGGGCGCCGGCTTTTTTCTTGAGAGCCATAAAAATAGTCATGAATTGTAAAGCAGGGTTTTTGTGCGGAGGATCAAAAGTTAAATCAAATCGATTTCCGAAGTGGATATCCTCTCTAGCCACATCTCCGTTTCCTATAAAAAGCCCGCCAAATTCCAGAAAGCGATAAATGTGAGCCCATGCTCGGCTCAATTTTTCTCTAAATACCTCCTCTTGAATAGTGCCATACGAAAAAATGACGCGATAGCTGGATCGTTTGAAGCGGGCATTGGGATCTAAAAGATCATCTTTATAAATCGTGATCTGACGTTTCTGTGCCTCCGGCAACCCGACATATCCTCCTATCAGGCGCAAAACATGCTCGTGATCTATTTCCATCACATCGATTTTTGAAATTTCAGGATAATTTTCCGCAAAGTATCGGGTTCCCGTCAAAAAACCACCCGTGCCAACGATCAACAGGTCTCTACCTCTTACAAAATTTCTAAAACCGCCTTCACCTCTTCTAAGTTCAAAGCGCGATATATTGGACTGCGCCATGGAGATCACGCTGGTGTGAGTAAAATAAGGCCCCCTGCTGCCCGCACCGTCATTCAACTCCAGCGGCAATAGCGGTTTAAGCAGAGTCAACTCATACCCACGATCCGTATAACGCACGGCAAATCTCTGACGCTCCGGCAATGCGCGAGCAGCCCGTAAAAGCTCAGAAGATGATTTAAATGCCAGCCGTGCGCCGTTAGCAGGAGCATTTCCTTTGAGCGCTACTGCCACCGTGTTAAAGGGCGTGGAAACCAAATTGACAAGAATTTGGGCGGAGGCATCCATCCCTCCCAAAAGAGTTCGGAGGAGGTGGCTATCCGATAGGCGCACCCGCACCCAGGAAGAAATTTTTTCGACGAACGGCATCTCTCCGGGATCCGTTTTATTGATAAGATAACTCGCGTAGGCCGCCAACAAAGACCCTGTAAAAAGTGCGATCAGTGGTAACGCGTGCAAGAATATCGGAAAAAATACCGGCAACAACTGCACACAAAATTGGCGCCAGACATGAGCTTTGCCGGGTTTTTTCATGACATTTATTTTTTTAATGTAATTGGTGAGAGAGAACTCTTCCTTGCGAACTGAATTCCACTGATGCATCAGAAAAACAAGCGTCATCCCGACGAGAGCAATAAATACAGAATACGTCGCGGAGCCCGGCCACATCGCCCAAAAACCAAAAAGTGCGAGCTCTTTATAGACAAAATAAATACCCGAGCCGTTAAGCAACCCGAACACCGCGCTGAGTAAAATCGTCTGTCGCAAATCCACGCGGCTTCGCGCAGCATATTGACCTGAAAAATCGATAATCGTTGTCGCGAACATGGAGGTCACGACTGACTGCCACCACACCGGATGGGCGCCAAAAAAACATACCAAAGCCCCGATGGCGATCGCGTAAAGAAGAAGAGCCCTTTTCACGATCCGATGCTTCTGGGCGCTGGCATCAGTAAAATCTAAATCTTTCGGCCCGTTAGGAGCGCCCGGCCAATATTTTTTGAGCCCTGAGAGCCGGGCGGCAGGAGCTAACTTAGTTTTTTCCCACCCTCTAACAAGCCTTACTAATTTTTCTTTTGAAGATTTTGACAGCACTGGAAAGCCTAGAAGTTTCGACATCAAAGCTTCGTCATCTGGCTTCACACTTGCCGTAAGCACAACAACCGATGTGTTGGGTCTTATTTCTCTTATTCTTTCAATAAGTTCTTTACCGCCCATACGTCCCATACTAAGATCTGTAATAACAGCAAATCGCTTCGGGTTTTTGCTGAACTTTTTAAGCGCATCTTTACCACTAGATGCCTCTAAAATTGGGCACTGGATGCCACGAACCTTCAACATTTCAACAAAACCCTTGCGAGCAAAAGAATTGTTATCAACAATAAGAATCTCTTCAAATGCCGCCAGCCGAGCTGCTCGAATTTCCCCTGGTGGAGGCGACGCTTTTTTCTCTTCAGGCTTTTTCACTTCGGGTAATAGGACGTTCAGATGCCGCTCCATTTCGTTCAAAGTTTTTTGCATCTCGACGACTAAAAGTAGAAATTGCCCCATGAGCTCCAAACGATCAGCGGTAAAAACGCGATTGAGAACGTAAGCAGGCAAATCAAGAGACGGAACCGCTCTTTCGGGAACCAAGGGATCGGGGTATTTGGCAACAATATGGGATTTGTCCCTAAACGATTGGGTGCCAATGCCCAATACCATCTGAAAGTCAGTTTTGACTTCATCAAAACCTACACGAATCAAACGAATTTTTTCACTCAAATCCCCAGAGTCTCTCAAACGCAGTGAATTAAAAAGCACTAGAAACAGATGATTATTGATTTCATGGCACAACCATCTTCTAAAACTCCACTGCTCCCAAAGATCTTTTTCCGGAATAATTTCCCCGTTTTTTCTTCGATAGACCAAATCCTGACGCAGCACCCAAAACTGGCTTTTATCGATTGCCGATGCTTCCTCCAAAAGCTCCGAAAATCTCCGGACAGTCGCCGGCACGCCAATCAGCGCTATCGGGTTGAATGGCTTGTCTCCACTCGCGGCCAGCCGAGCGCCGGCAATCTTCTCAGATAATTCTGAAATTTCATTAGCCCTAGCGTCGTACTTTTTGGCTTTCTCTTCGGGTATGTCTGCGACTTGGGACAATCTGAAATAATAAGCAGCGATCGTTGCATAACGAGAAATAGCACCTTCTTGGAGATCTCGTATTTGATGCTGCTGAGAATCTGTTCCGCGGGATGAAATGCTTTTTAAGCGATCGAGCGCTGTGGATATTGAATGAATCGCCTCTTCTAAAGTAGCTTCCGCAGCATCCACTTGAGAAGCCGTCATCAGCGCTTCAATACCCGCCACATGTCTATCGGCCAGAGCGATGCGGTGTTGTGCTTTTTCCAAAATTCTATCCACTGACACATCTGACTTGATATTTTTCTTATGAGTTTTTGAACTATGAATAATGAATGATCGCGTCATTGTGGCAGTAGATTCGCCGATATCATTCAGCTCTCTGTCTTCGTATTTACGTCTGATGTCTGGAGGCAAGGCAGCTAAAAATTCTCTTACGGCAGGCCAAAGTTCTCTTTGGCGAAATATAGCTTTATGCCCCACGATAATCGCGATCGGATGGTTTTTTCTTCCATCAAGAACCCTATTCCCGAAACGTTGACCTCCCCTCTCCCAGTCTTGTTGCCACTCGATTAAATATTGAATCGCTCTCTCTCGATTTTGAGGCCAGTTAGAATCCCTTATCAAATTCAGCTGACGCTCAACGGCTTGAAAAGCATGGGTATACCAGGTAAAAAATGTGGCTTCTGGCACGGCTTCGTTTGAAGCTACTCTATTTGTCTCGTTATGGTTTACCCCGGCAACACTTTCTCCTATCTGATAAATGGCATACAAAAGATGGTCAACATACCTTCGATAATTTTTATCCGTGGATTTGGAAACCACCAATTTCAGCCGTCTGGATATTCGAGACGACTCTTCTAAAACTGCTCGGACATTTTTGGCTTTGATTCTCTCACGCATGGATTTTAGGCTTGGAATTGACACCATATCTAAATTTGTTTCACTCATTTGCTGAACAACATTTTCATATAGCCCTAGATATAATTCTAAAAATTTAAGGTAGGCTTCGTCCTCGAGATAACGTGGCCCTAAAAATGTATGAAATTCCATACTCTCATCCGGGGTACTGGTTCGAAATCCAAATTCAGGCTCCTGCGCGATTCTCGTTAAACCTTGAGTCCATTGAAGATTCTGGAAATGGACATGTTTTGCTCCTTGCTGACTCAGCTGATCGATGAGATTTCTGAATAATTGACGCGCCTCATCTGGTCCATCGCTGGAATCCGGAAAAATAAAATCCAAGATTTCGCCATCATTATTAATTTTCGACATCTGCGCCCTGGCATATCCGATGGGCATGCCAGCCCGACAAGCGATGGCAAGAAATGTAAAATTTCTGCTTTCTTTTCTAGCATTTTCGAAAATATCAACGTAATCTTTTGGCTCCCCGCCTCTTCTTTGTGCCGCTAAATGCGTCAAGGCATCAAGCGTAGAAAACCAAATGTCCCCGCCAATTTGATCAGACGATAGGATTTTTATCTCTCCCGCCAAGCGGGCGCCAGCTTTCTCTCGTTTCATCTTTTGGAGCTTCTGGATCAATCGGGTAATACGCTTGGAAACTGAACGGTTATCCCAATGGGCGGTTCTGATTCTGCCTTCGGATTTCAAAGCCTCTTTGTAGACAAAAGCAGGAAATGCTACGCCTTTTTTCTTAGCTGCTTCGGCAATGGTTTGGAGAACAACCCACGAGCCCCAATTCCCGTCGTCCCCTCCGGAAGGATGTTTGCTTGTTTCAAGATAAGCCCTGAGAAATTCCTTATCCGTAAAAGGAGTGGGATTCATTTCGATGAGACGGATGAAACCCATGTGCCCCCCCGCATAACGAGCCATGGCTTTGTTTTGGGAGTAACGCAAGCTCTTATCCTTTTTAAATTTTTCAACAATCGCAGGAGACCAGCGTTCGAGCTTGGAGCGCCAACGCGCACGCGCTATCCGGTTGCGAGTCATGTGCTCCAAAAGAAACATACGAAATGCGCTCCCGCCTTCTTGAGGGTCGTCAGAAGCAAGAAAATCCTCGAATAATAGATCCTGGATAGACTCCTCATCCAGCAAATCGGAATAAAGTTGGCGAATATGCTTTCTCTCCTTACTCACATACAGCAGGGTAAAAAACAATTCGTTAATTATATTTTTTGAATCGGAATCCGGCTGGCTCAAAAAGCGAACGATTTCTTTTTTTAGAAGGAAAAGCATGGGGTCGTGAGACATTCTTTCGTCTTCGAACAATTTTACTTCGGCATTTCCAATGCTATTAAAATAAATAGATTTAATTCTTCTAGAAATCTCCCTCTCTTCATCCTCCCAAGTTTTTATGCGAGTCTTTATTTTTTCAAATAACTCACGGCTTAAAAGTAATTTCAACAGCTCAAAATTTTCGGAAGCCGTCGGATTTTTCTCAAAATGGCGGCTTATCTTTTGATTCAATACTTCTGAAAGTTGATTTTCGTCTTTTGCCCGATCGATGGCCGCAAAGAGCCCTCGACGAAACGAAGCTAGCCGGGCACCCATACCCTCAACCGTATTGGCTCCGCCATCGCCTGTTTCGATGAGTTTTTGACCAAAATCGCCTAAAACTGGTTTTTCATTAATAATATCGGTAAATGGCATGAAGCGAAGGCGGCGATCGTCGTATAAAATTCCATGCGCGCTCAACTGGCTTTGTATCTCGGAGTCAAGCGAAACAATGAACAAATCCGCCTCCCTTGAAGATTTTTCCGTGGGAGGATTAAAGGTTATTTTTATCCGAGGAGGATTTTTTAGTTTAAAGCTTACTTTTGGCCTCGACCGGTTACTCTCGTAAAAACCATCAGCCTCTACAGATCCGTCTCGGTTGATACGTAACGTTAGTGAATCCGCTCGTGTAACACTGGACTCATGGCCGGTGATTTCTAAACCGTGTTCATTCAATATAAATTGGATGCTTTTAATACTTGTTCGAGCAGATACAATGGTGAACCCACCCGGTATTTGGCGAATATCCATGTCTAGATTTCCAAACTTGCGATAGCCCTCAAGTCGAATCACCGCGCGACGTAATCTGTCGAAGCCCTGATTCCAATTCTCAAGATCAAATTCCTGACCCAAATATTCTGTGGGTTGAGTATCCCTACCCGCCAGCCGAGCACCAGCGATCGAATCCGCACGCTTAAACCGGTTGTTGGCTCGCTGTAACGCGTAATAGTAAAAATTTGTGTTCCCTAAAGATTCCAAGCGAGCCATCTCAGCCTCAAGAATGTCCCGGTACGCTCCCCATCCTTGAACGCCGGCAATGCTTCCGGCGGTACTTAGCCCAATCGCCGCTTCATAACGAATTATTTCATTCGGATGCACGGCTACAATTCCAATTAATTTTCCTAAAGCATCATTGATCGGCGAACGAGAAAGGAATTTTACGTCGGCTATGGATGCCTCCGTCACCGAAACATCTTCAATCAATCTTTTCCGATGTCCCGCATCAGACAGTCGAGCACCAGCCAATTTAGCGCTTCCTTTTCTTTCTTTCACCCAATCAATCATCACCGGTAAAATTTTTTGAGCGAAAATAAAACTAAGGATAGCAGAAACGACGATGAGCGCTGAGCGCTGCGATCCGGCGAAATCTTTTTGAATGCCATGAACAATCCCATACCCCGTCATTGCTAGAGTCGGGATCCAATACCAATATTTAAAATATTTTGAGAGTTTGAAGGCTGGCGCGGAACTTTTCGGCGCCTCTTTGGTGAGCATCGAATCGAGCGCGTACGGAAAAGAAAATAAAAGCATGCACACAACCATAATTTTTATAAACATGCCATAATCTAGAATGTGGTAGTAAAGCAAACTGCATAAGACAGTCCAAAAAGTGACGTGCTTGGTGCAAAATCCTTCTTTGTCGTAGATTCGATTTAGTTGAGCTTTGAACGTTCTCCACACAAGTGCCAAGCGGCTTTCTTGCGGCTGACGCTTGGCATCAATCAAACCCATCCCCGTGAACATCAACCACACCCCCGGCACCGCACAAACAAACAAGTCTATTTGCGGTTTGAACCAATACCAGAAGGAATATTCTGGGATGGATGCAATTTGATGAAGATAAAATGGAATGGGACAGGACGCCAGGATTCCCAAGCCTGCGGCGACCAGATACCGCCGCCATGAAATCTTTTTATCAATGACGCTCGCCGCTAAATGCCCGGTTAATTGCGCCGCTGGATACCGGATATGAAAACTAATTTGCGGGTAAGTCAAAAAGATTGCGATCACGGGTAAAATAATCGCCATAGCGATAAAGAAATCTCTCAGGAACCTTTCTTTTTTAATCCAGACCATTGCCCAATGCTGATCTTTTTTCTGAGCCGCCTGATTATTTTCCGCTAGTCGCGCGCCTTTAAGAGCGGATGTTGGAAGGTAGATGGTGGGCGGTGAATTAAGAGATTTTTCAAGATCTTTGCGCTCTTGGATAAGCGCTTCTATCCCCTTATCGAGAAGCTCGCGGTCGTTCTCGTGAATTTCTCCCACAAACTCAGGGGAGTCTAATCTTTTTATCAAGAACCAGTAGCGGCGAATGGTTTTTCTAATTTCATCGATTCTCTTGAGCTGACTCGCCTCCAACTCTTGCTGAGCCTTTTTAGCTTGCGCACGCTGCTCTTGAACTTGTTCCCACGCGCGATACCCGGGGTCGGATTTGACACCTTCAAAATCCCCCTTTAAAACTTTTTCTAAGACCAGGGTTGGATCATGCTCTGAATAATAATGAAATTTCCTTGACCACTCCATGAAACCGGGTAGCATATCGGCCGTATTTTTTGCCGACTCAACAGCATGGCTTACAGCTGAAAAAAGTTCCTTTTTGGCTCGCTCGTCATATAGGTTCTTAGGATCAATACGCCTTAATAAATCATTGAATATTGACCCAAACGATGGATGCTTTTGTAATGCCTCAAAATTCTTTCGGTTAGTAAGAAATTTATTAAAAAAATAAAATTCTTGGGGTCTCACAGGAGCCAGCCCTCTTTCAGTCCCCCCGACTACATTGTTTGTAAAACGGTATATTTTCTCAGCTTGCCACTTTTCATCTACGAATGTACCGGGATATAAATACCTGCCTTGAATGCCAAAAGCACGTAGATAGCTAAGTGTGACCTCGTTTAGTCGGTTCAACCAATCCTCTTCCTCCGTCATAAACCCATCGCGAGAAACTTGCAACACTTGGGCTAGCGGCATACCCGCATTGGCCGCGAAGGTTAGTGCCATACCAAATGTTCTTAGAAAATTTCTACGGCCTAAAATGTGTTTAGAGTGCTTGTTAAGCTCTCGCGTTAAAACCTCCGCCAGTTCTTTTTGGAGTGATCCCGATCCAGGATTTGCCACATAAGCCCACGCCTGCTTAATGTCTTCGGGTTTCTCCAAAAGATAGTCTATAGTCTCCGCCGTAATTTGCTTGGGACCTTTTTTAATCAGATAGCTCTGAAATTGCTCAGGTCTGATTTTCAAGACTCTGCATAACCAAGAGATGTTAACGGAGGACTTGTCCTTAGAAGCCTCGGCGGAGCAGGACAGCCGCGCACCGCGCGAAACGCCTTCCCCTCCCGCGGGCTCCTCCGATGGGATAAGTTGCAAAGCTTGGGTCAAATTATAAAATGGCTCTACTAGCATATTGGGATTCACCGGCGGATTATGCCGAACCCAGCGTTCTCTCACCTCCCACATCCGAGCGACTATCCTCTTAACCAATTCTAATTCGTCCGGATCCGGCGCTTTTACAAAAGCGTTAAAAGCGTCCTCGATTTCTTTTTGTCTTTTTTCAAATCCTGGCACATCACCGGCAAAAGGCGTATCATCGATCATTCGCACAACGGTCGCTCCGCTCTGTTCCCACAGCGAAACGTGATCGCGCTTCATTTGGTTTAGAATCATGTTTCTTACGATGTCGCGCAAATGTCTCCATGGCGAATCGTTGTGCACCGTATAAGTTTTCCCCTCCCATTTTGCCCGATTTAGTTTTTCCGAGAACGCACTGAGTTCATGAATTATTCCGGGCGTGATGTGTTCCCCGTAAATAGGCGCCGGAATTTCTTCGTTCCAAACTTTTCTTGCCGGCTCGGACAAATCATGTTCTGTAGCCCAAGGCCAAAAGTATGGAGGGCTGGTGCCAAAAGCGTCGGCGATGTCCGGGTCTGACAAAAATTCCAACTTCTTACGGGAAATAGACTTTAGAACTTCTTCAGACGGTCCGATGCCGGTCAAAGGTCCTCCGTCAGAATATCTAAAAAGAACTTCCCTGATGTAATTCAGTGTCTTTCTCAAAACCTCTTCGGAGAGATTCGGACATTCCGCCTGAATAAGAATTTTTTGACCCAGGGAAAACCGCTCCATTTCTAAAGTCAAAATACGCTGATTAAACACGTATTCGTTGGGGTCGGCCACTCCAGATAAAGGATCTATAAAATGAAATTTTAATTTGAGATCTTTTTTGGCCCGAATAAAGTCAAAAGGCGACGCGAAAAGATACATGGCCGGCGAAGAATGCATATAAAATCCCAGCGTCGCCACTGCTTGAGCCTGAGCCAACCGCGCTGCGCGATACTCGCTGGGTCTCGTTTCAAGTACAAGATAAAGATTGGTGCCGCTCTTTCTTTGACAAAGAAAACCGCTGAACGGCCAAAGGACAAAATGATGGCTATCGTCATACACGAATGCGCCTTCTGGTAACCAGCCTCGTAGTTTTTTTAGAAAGGCGGGATCTTTGGAAAGAAAATTGTTAAAACCCATCGTTGACGCGTACATCATGCCGAGAGTGTCGACGCCGATTGCCTTCAAATCCATCTCCCGAGCGTCGCCTTTGACAAAGGTAAGTTTTTTAGTTCCGCCTCTCTTCAAACGCAATTCATACGTGATCCATTCCATCGTTTCATTTTTACCGCTCTGGAGAATACGAATCTTGGCGCCGGAAAAATGCTGGTAACGACGCAAGATGCTGAAAAGAATTTCTTTTGAGTCTAGAAACACCTGTCCATCTTTAATTTCGAAGTGGGTGTCATTGAAAATAAAATGCTCCGATCGAAACATCTCAAGCCTGGCAACTTTTTGATTGGAGGAAGGGGTATAATGTTCGATAAAGGCACGCCCCACCCCACTCTCGCCGATCCCAGGAAACAAGACAGGATTTTGAATGCGATATATTTTTCCTCTATTTTCTAGAACTTTAATCGCGTCTGCATCCACCACGACCCTTGTCCAGGCGACAGGCTTTAACTGACCCCCCATCCAATGAACCAGTCGAGAAAAACCTTGTTTGATGAACTCGATTGCCCCCGCCAACCGCGCAGCGCCTTGGATGAGAGTTTTACTGAGATCACTCAAAATTTTGTCAACAACGGCCGTGTCTGGTTCTCCGCTGGCAAGTCCCCACGTCTTTAGATTCGCGTGATTCTCAAGGATCTTCTTTCTTTCAGCTTCCCACCGATTTATTTCTTTCTGTATTTCGCCAATCGCCGTACTAGACCAAGGTTCACTTTCCAAAGAGAGCGTCCTAACGGTTTCGGAAAACCGAATAGACCGACCCCACTCTGCAAGGTCTTTAGTTTTTTCAATGATAAGCGCCGCCGCATCCTCAGGACGTTCTTCAATCGGCCTTCTGATCACCCCTCCAAATCTTAAATCTGACTCATCGTTACCAAAACTGTAGTGAGACGATGTGACACCTGTCTCCGATTTAACCTCTTTTCGAACTTCCACAAAATGACCTGGCTTATTTGGAAAATAAACTTTTGCGATCTCCTCGGTCAAGCGTGCGCCTAATCGCTTACTTGGCTTTGCATTTAAAGACGTAATCAATTCTGTAATGCATCTATTTCCCTCAGGCAATACAAGTTGTCTTGCCGAAAGTGTCATCAACTTGTCTTTCCTATCTCCTAACGCCTGCCTCCTAACTCCTAATCTTTGTCCCAATAGAATTTCCTCGTAATGCTTCGTGTTGGTTTCTTGAAGAACTTGCGGAGTGATGGAAACGTAGGAAATGCCACGTTCTTGGAGGAGTTCTTTCAAGTGATCGGTGTGATAGCCTCCGGTGATGAGAACCGTGGAGCGCCCGTCGGCCATTTTGAGCATCATATTCTCAATAAATTTTTTGTCTCTCTGGCGGGCTAGAGTGTAGAACTCGACAGCACTTTGGAAACCTTTGTCGTATTCGGTGTCCAAGAAGAGCGCGTCTTCGTAATTGGTTTCAAGCTCCATTAGTTTCTGGTTTAAAAACCCGCTGATACGGACAATGTCGAAGTTTTCAGGGTTTTCAGAGATTTGCTTGAAATCGGAACTGGAGAGCTTAAGGCTTGTGAGCTGTCTCAAGGTACGAACGGACTCGGAAATCTGATGAAGGATTTTTTCATCTTCTGAGCGCGTGAGGGCGTCAAAAATAATGGCTTCGAGAGATTGCTGTTCTTTCAGTAATTCTTCGGGGTTTAGTTTTTGGGACTCTTTGAGATAATCGAAATATTTGGAGAGTTCGGGATAGTCTTTTAGCGTAGAGCGTTTAGCGGATAGCGGATAGGAAAAACTGTTTTTTGTATCCGCTATACGCTCTACGCTATCCGCTAATAACTTTTCTTCCAACAACGCATAAAACGCTTTTTCTTCTCGGTGCTCCTGGGAATCCATCCGGAACGGAGATTTTGTTTTCAAAGAAGCTTCGGCGAGTTCTTTTTGATCGGCCGGAGATAGCGAAGACACGGCCTGCATCATTTCCTGATTGGCTTTTTGAAAATCAATCTTGGATTCTTGGAGCCGAATGTCTTTGAGGTGGGAAATGTTTTCGAAAGAACCGTCCGGCACTCCTAGTCTGGCCGATTCTTTCGCCAAACGATCAAAATAGTCGGTGAGTGTGAGAGTGCCTTTTAGAAAATCTTCATGCGTGTCATCCAATGACAAAAGCGACGGGTTATATAACTTTCGTTTCAGAGTCTGCGTCGCGCGCTCCACTTTATCGAGATAGGCAGTAAGATAATCCCGGGAATTTTTAAGCTGGGCATAACAATCAAGACTCTTTGTGTAAAGCATCCGGTCTTCGACGCCCCACAACACAAAAGGCAGTGTCGAAGTCATATCCAAATAATCAGCGCCCTGGAGATAGCCTTTTTTCAGATATTTTTTAGCGACTGCTTCCCTTTTTTCCAGGGATCCGTAACGACGTAAAAAAGACAAGGAGGCGTTGCCGGTGGAGCCTTCTAAAAAAATATACTTAGGTTTCTCTGAATTAAAGAGAATCTCCAATGCCTTTGCGATATTTTTCTGAGCAGATTCATTGACGTGGGCATCTTGGATTAGATAGATGGTGGGCGCGGATTTTACTGCAAAAGAACCTTCCACCTTCGCGACCGATGGAGGCAATTTAGGAATGAAAATAGAAGGAGGAAAAAGACGCGCGAGTGTTCCAGGATCCGGCGCGGCCATCGCCAAATCTTGACACAAAAATGCCGCGATTAATAAGCTAGAAATACATTTTAAAAGTCTAATTTTATTTTTCAGAAAAATCCTCTAAAAATTAGCCGTAAATATTTCATAACTACTTGATTTGATTGGTGTTAATTGAGTTACGAAAGTATGCCTGAAAGGCGTTTGGAAGGCAAATTTTTTAGGCTATAAACGTTCTTTAATGCTTATTTATTTCTTAACAAAATTAACTGATTTTTTCAGGATTTCTTGGGCTAAATGAAGATTTGCGGGGGTTGGAATTCCTAAAGATTCGCCTAGTTTTGCAATGGTGCCATTCAAAGCCTCGATATCCGTGCGCTTGGACTTTCGAATATCTTGAAGCATGGATGGAAAATGAGCAGCCGTTTTAGGAATCAGAGTTCCTATTAATAGCTTCAGATAATCTTCGGGTGATTTGGGTTCGAGATTAATTCCTTTTTTAAGACCCACCTGATAACACTCTCGCACCACCGTCTCCATCTGAGCCTTGGTCTCCGGATTCTCTAAAATTTTTCCATAAGGCATCTCATAAATCGTGCAAATCGCGTTGAGCGCGCAATTGTAAATCACCTTTGACCAAATAAACGTGAGAATATTTTCTACAGACCTGGCAGGAATTTTACTCGTGGCGAGCGTGTGCGCCAAACGTACTGCGGACAATTTCGGAGTCGCTCCAGGCAAAGAACCGATTACCACATCATCCGCATTGACCGTCACCTTCGCGATTCCCGGTTGAGTCTCCACCCCAAAAATAACCCGCCCCGCCAAAAACTGATCCGCCGGAACTTTTTTTAAAATAGTTTCAATATTCCCTAAACCATTTTGAAGAGAAAGGACAATGGTGTGCTCCTTAAGAATCGGAACCATCTCCTCAACCGCTTTGGCGGTGTCGAAAGATTTGACGGTAAGAATAATCAGATCGAAGCCGGGCTTAACACCCCGAAGCTCTTTCGCATCCGTACAAAGGTCGAATGCCTTGCTGCGATAATCTCCCCAGATGCCCGTGACAGAAAGTCCATTCTTCTGAATCGCATCCAAATGCCATGGACGCCCCAAAAGGGTCACCTCATGCCCAGTCCGGGCAAGAAAATAACCGACAACACTCCCAACTCCACCCGCTCCGAATATTAAAATCTTCATACCATCAATAATATCACAAACATTCTCCCATCGAGTCCTCGCCTCCCAGCAGCAGGCATCAAGCTTTGCCTCCGTCGGGACGCGCAATTTTCCCGCCGAGAAAATTGCGCTCGCTGATTCGGCGCTTTGTGTAAAAAAACAGTGTTCCGTGGGCGCGCCTGCCATCAACGCCCTCCTACGGCAAAGCTTGATGCCTGCTGCTAACTCTACTGTGTAGCGGCAGAGCCTGGCGAGCTTTTACCGGAGCGAACCAAGCATTTCTGATGCGGCTTTTTTTTCGTCAAGTCTGCCGGGATACGGCAAAATGAAATCCTGTCTGAGCGCGGCCTAGCGCGAGTTATTTCATTTTGCCGAGGCTCCCCAGACTTACGAAATAAAAGACGCTTACAGAAATGCGACTGAGCGGAGGTAAAGGCTCGACGGGATCTGCCGCCCTACAGGGTCAAATCCCAGCTTTTTTATAGCGGGTCTTATCAAACACGCCGGCGGCGAAGAAGGCTTTTTTGCGTTCGGTGCATTTGTTGCAGTCGCCGCAGTGTTCGTAGCCTTTGGGGTTGAGGCAGGAAAAGGTAAGTTCGAGGGTGAGACCCTTCCCCATCACGATGACGTCTTCCTTCTTGAGTTTCTGGAAGGGCGCTTTGATGGTGATCTCTTTTTTGAGGCCGATGGAGAGCACCTCGGACATTTTTTTAAAAAAGGCTTTCGAACTATCAGGAAAGGGATTTCCTCTCAACACCCCAATCTCAATGGAGTCGATATCTTTGATCGCGGCAAAACACGCGGCTTTGGAGAGAAAAATAATATTCCGACCGGGCAGATACACCGACTCATCTTTCGAGTGCGCGCCGGGAATCTTGATACCCGTGATGCTCCAATGATTTTCATAGAGATCACGCAGCGAGACATCCATAATTTTAAGCGGTTTTAGGTGGGCTTGCTTGAAACCGCGGAGAAAATTTTTAAGCCAAAAAATCTCCGTGTCTTCCCAGCGCAAATGATTGCGCACGTAGATCGGCGTCACTTCTTCGTAGCGGCTTAGCGCGTCATGAACCAGCACCGAACTTTCGACACCGCCCGAAACCAGTACGCAGGCTTTTCCTTTTTTCATCGCCATTCCCCTATCCAATATTTATTTTAACACAGTAGGGGCAATACATGTATTGCCCCTACCTTTAAGACGGCAAATAGACAGTGAAAACGCTCCCTTTTTCAAGCGTGCTTTGCACCTGAATCCGCCCGCCATGCTTTTCCGCGACGTGCTTAGCGATTGAAAGCCCGAGCCCCGACCCGCCCGTATCGCTCGACCGGCTCTTATCTACGCGGTAAAACCGCTCAAAAATCCTCGGCAGATCCGACTCTGGGATCCCCATCCCCGTGTCTTCCACAGAAATCTTAATATGATCCCCTTCACGCACCCCGCGAATCTTTACTTTTCCACCGACACGATTGTATTTCACGGCATTTTCAATCAGGTTTTTAAACATCTCCTCGAGTGATTTCGGGTCTCCATGAATTAAAAACGGAAGGCTGGAAAAACCATAGCCCACATCCACTTTCTTGGTGAGCATCATCGGCGCTATCGACTCCAGAATGCGCGAGATCATTTTCTCAAGTGAAATTTCCTCTTCCCTGGAAACCGAGTCCTGTGATTCCACCTTGGACAACAGCAAAAGGTCTTCAATCAAAGAATATAATTTTTTTGAATGATCCTCGATAATCTCCAAAAATTTAATCCTATTTTCCTTGTCTTCAACCGCGCCCTCCTTCAAAGTCTCCACAAAACCCATGATGGATGTCAGTGGTGTTTTGAGTTCATGCGACACATTGGCGACAAATTCCGAACGCAGGCGCTCCAACTCTTTGAGCTTGGTGATGTCATGGAATACCACCACAACCCCCAGAAAACGCCCCTCGTTCAAGACGGGAGAAATTTGAATCTGAAACATCGCGTTGGACAAAAGAATCGAGTGCTCAAGTTGAACCGGTACTTTTTCG
>JAHFFM010000091.1 GCA_023247935.1 Candidatus Omnitrophota bacterium
GCTTCCGGCATATCCAAAATGGATTGGACTAGATTTTCTTTTCCTGTCAACCTAAAGAACGCCTGGAAATCGTGCCGCTTGACTGCGCGGATCTCCTCGATCAGACTTTTAGCATAAGTTTCAAATAACTCTCCTTCGATGAAACCAAGATCGATATCCACGATCACCGGCTTGCCCTGTAACAATCCGGCCACTTCCAGCGCCGCACGCACTTGTTCGTTGACCGAGTCCACCTTCGCTTTTATGTCGGACAACGTGGCGTTGTCTTCTTTAACTATGTCGGCGGATCGAATCGCATTACGCTCTATCACGGCCTTTTTAGAAACATCCAAACGAATAGCGTCTAAACCTGGAAGTAAAAATTGAACTTTATTTCCGTTTTGAGAAAATTGACCTACGATCGCGGAGCCCCTCGAATCAGCATTTATATTCAAAGGTATTTCCAAAGGCGCCTTCTCCGCATTCGAAACGGACGGAAATGCCAACGCGACCCCGATAATGAACCCGGATAAAAGGACTTTGAGACCGGAAACCAGCGACAAGCGGCCGCCCTGTTTGTCATCCTGAGGAGCGCCGGCGACGAAGGATCTCGCTCTAAGATTCTTTCCGCTGGAGGCGGACCCGCCTCTGGCGGGCGCTGCAAGAGGACCAACCGCGGCACTTTCCGAAAGGCGGGCGCCGGTTTGTTTTGTGACATCCAAGCGATCGGTGCTTCTTAAGTTGAACCCCGTGGGAAGGAAAATTTCCTCCGCCTCTCCTCCAAATTTGATTTTCCAAAGCCGAAGGAAATTGGACCTGGATATCGTGACAAGACTGGCGTCCAGACTAATTCCCTCGCGCATCCGTTCGCGACGATTGCTCCGAAGTTCTTGAATATCAGAACGACGTTCGGGACTGATGAAAAAGAGGTAGTCCTCCAAGGTCTTTTTGCTTAACATCCGCTCTTCGATCAAAAATTCTTCCGCTGGATCATCCAGCACAAGATAAACAACATTAGCATCGATATCATAGCCGATCTGGGATATCCCCAGCGCCGGATAAACAACCGTTCTATAGTAAACTGGTTTATTAGAACCTCCGGGCACATAAAAAGTAGCGTCTTTTTCAGTAAAGGTATGGTCAATCCAAGTCAATTCATCCGGCGTTTGGGAAACTTCAAAATATCGGGCCCGTTTACCGTGTTGAACCAGGATATTCATAGGATCTGAAAAATAAATGAGAACACCGTCGTAGGCGCCGTCACTCCAAAATAACCCGCGTTTTTCTTCGCCAAAAAACCGGTTGAACCCGTACACTTGCCTTCCATCCACCACTTCCGGCGTTGCAATTCCGTCCGGAGCCATGCGGGACAAAACACGTGTCAATTGTTCCGAGTAATTCCCTTTTAAGCCATCGTATTCATACAGGAGGTCATCCTCTGACATTTGGGCATTCGTCTCTTCCGCCAACCTCGCCCCAACCTCTGTGGCCCGCAGTCTGCCTTCCAAAGGACCGCCCGCAGCGTTTTTCGTAAGACGCGCTCCGGAGTTAGTGCCGCTGTTGCTCATGTTTCTATGACGCCTTTTTCCTTCATCTGCTCTCTCAGGAATAGCTAGCCAACGATCCCACCCCCGCCGACTTCTCAAATCCTGATCGTCGAAAGAAATCCGGTCTCCGTCGGCATAAAAGAGCACCGCATCTTCTTCTCCTTTGAACAGGTCTTGAATTTCCTGCCAAGTGAGGACTATGCGGGATTCACGTTGAAGAATGTTGTCACGTGCGCTTAAAATAGTTGCCAGAGTTTGCAATGCTCCTTCTTGAACCTTTGACCGGATCCCAATCCCGTCGGAGGTAGCGATCATCTCCGTCTCCCCTATGCCAAAAACTTTTCGGGGTATAAATAACATTTTTACCTTTTGCTCTTTTGCATATTGCCGCACGCTCCGGACAAAAGCGGGGATATATGCATCTTCTGGAGACATTGAAAATACCAGAATTTTTTGCTCGGAATCAGGTAGCCTGGAAAGAAGCTCGTGTATTTCCTGCGACTTAACGACGGAATAATCGATGTACTGCTCTTCGGTCGGTGAGGTTATATCATCGTTATCATCCGGAACCCACCCGCTTTCAATGAATTGGTGCATCGCAATGGTGGTACTATTGATGCCTTCGGGTGTAAAAGATGCCCCAATAATCCCTTGACAACTACGAAGTCCAGAAACTCCCAAAATGATACGGGGGCCTGGCTTGTTAGTGAACACAACGGTATTCTGCTTATCTTTTATCTCTTCATATCCGTCTTTTGGGAACGTATGCAAAAGATTCCTATAGTCCACATCTCTGGCTCCGAGAATGACGTAACTATTCTGCCCTTTTTTCTTCGTTTCATATTGCAAGAAAAATTCGAGCGCCTTTTGCAACCTGTTCCTTTTAAAGGACAGCCGCGCTCCTCCTTCGCGCGCGTCCTTATTGGCGCGCGCTTCGGAGGACAAGGCCCGACGCCCTTGTTCTGCGTAGCCGAGCCGCAAAGGACTCGGCAAAGCAGAAAGCCGCGCGCCTACAAGATCATTATTTATTACTGCACTTCTAATGACTGCTCGTTTTGGCGATTTCTCAAGAGACACCCACCAAGCAATGGGAGAACCCTGGTCATCAGATAGCTCTTCAACATTCACCGCAAAACCGTACTTGCCAAATGTCTCCTTGATGGTTCCGGCATTCTTGGCAATCTGGTCTACGTTGTTAACCAAAGAAGTTGAAAAACTATAGTGAGTTTCTGACCTTTTTATAAAATCTAGCACACCATTCCAGACAATACACGCTGGATTATTTGTTATATTTTCTATAATACGCTTCATAGACTCTAGTAAATAAAAAGCATATTCTTCATCGGTCTTGGATTCTTTTAAATCATTCAATTTTTCTAATAAGTATTTTTTTTCTGACCTCTGGTGAAAACCTAACATCAACGCTGACTCTAGACTGGCCAATATCTTATTGAAAATTTTTGTCTTCCTGATCCATTCGATCTGTTCTATGCGATTTCTGGCTTCAAGCACATTTTTGGATCTAGGATGATTAATTAACATTAAAATTTTTCCGTCCGATTTCAAAAGACGGTTAAATTTCTCAAAATTGTAATCCAGCTCACCCAAGTACTCAACAGAATAGCCCAACGTAATGATATCTAAACTGCCCTCTTGAAATTCCTCATCAAAAGTCTTGTCATGAACGCTCATTTGTTTGAAACGGATCCTCTCCATCCCCGGCTGGAATGTTTGTGCATCAACGTAAGGATCGACGGCGTGAACCTCTACCCCAGGTATTTGGGAGGCAATTTGAGCGATCTGGCCGGACTTTCCGGTACCTATATCCAAGAGTCGTAGATTTGTGGAATTATTTTTTGATAGAACTTCGATTATGTAACTCCTGAGTTTATCGGTCAAAGTCTTGAAATAAGATACTCCAAAAACATTGGAAACTTGTTGTTTTTTTAGCAGATCCCAATCGGCTGTCAATAAACCATTTCCTGCTATGGCTATTATCGGTTGCGCCATCCGCGCGCCGGAATCTGCTGTAACATCTGAATTGTATAAAACTTCCCTTACCGCTCTCATCCTTTCTTCTCTTTCCTGCGTGAACGTGGCGATTTGACTCTTCCTTTCACTTTCGCTCCAACTGGGGAGGAGCCGAGCCATTTCATGAGAAACCGCTTCGATTGATTTATCCGTGCGGTAAATTTTTTCTCCCTCATGCCTGAACATCAGATCAGACAGTGTCATCAACATTTCGTAGCGGACCAAATGTTCGATCAATGATACAGAACCATCTTCCACAACGGCTAAAGGCATGCTGCGAATTTTGGCACGCTTACGAATACTTAACGATTTCTCGACCTCATCAATGATTTTTCTGCCGGCTCTTAGGGCATCCGAAATAGTGACGGCTGGTGCATGAACCCATCCATTCTCCGTGACTATGATTTTAAAATCTTTGGATGCTTGAGCTTCGGCGGACGTGGGTCTGGCTCCCGCGACTGATGAAACTACGTCCGTTAGCCTTATTCTAAGTTTTGGAAAAGCGGCGTTGAAATCACGCACGATCTCTTTTATATCATCAACACTTGGGTAAACCTGTTCGGGATCGAAATGCTCCCTTGAGTTGGTTCCGATTTGAAACCATATTTTGCCATCCGTTTCCCGGCGTATTACGTAAAGCACGCGGGTTTTAGAGACGGGGGTGACCACGCTGACAGGGAACTGATCAACCAACTCGTCATTCATCACATTTATATGCGCGCCTCTTTCCAGTTTTACAAAAGGACGTTCTGCTGCCAATTCTCCACGAAGCTGGTCAATCCAAGGTCCTCCTGCATTGATGATCCACTTTGCCTTGAGCGTTAATGTCTTGCCAGTCAAACGGTCTTTGATCGTTATCTCGTTGTAATCCTTTCCCTCCCCGGGAGCAACGACGCTCCGAGGGATGAATTCTGCATGATTTAAGGTTTTTGCCCCGTGAGAGTAAGCATCCCGAATCATATGCCGGACGAGCAAGGCATCGTTTACGATCATCATGTCGTAATAACGAAAATGATCCACGCCGTTGAATTTAGGTCGATGAAATTCGGCTGTGATGAGATATTCGAAAAGTGCGTAGGTCCAAACCAGGATACGGGCTTCCCATTTTTGCCACGGACTACGCTCGGGAACGTACAAATCGACGGGAACGGATTTAACCAAGGCTGGGGCAATCTGCCGCCAATTTACTCTTTCACGAAAAGCTGCAAAGATAAACCATAAAGTCCCAAAAAAAACCGGAAAATTCCAATCACGCAGGGCTTCCCACGCCACTTTAAGCTGCCTGATTCCCGGCTGCAGCGTCCGGGTCGATCGGCTCGAAGTTCCTTCAGCCCAATCACCTTTTTCAATCACTACGGTATCCAAACCTCGCAGTGCCGCTTCTCTTGTTATTCCAGCCCCCGCCGCTCCACCACCGACAATCAAGATGTCGTAGATTCTCTCGCCTTCACCGCTAAGCTTTTCCCATACGTCTTGCCTTGTCTTGTAAGAAAACTCTTCAATTGCAGAATTTTGTACCGCCATCCGCGCGCCGGAATTGGAAACTTTTTCCATAAAAAACTTGATCCGGTCAGGACCTGAATGCGAGGTCAATTTCCTTGCGCGTTCCATTTCCTTTTCTTTTCCTTTAAATTTTGAATAAATGGATTCAGGAAAAACAAGCTTTCTGGCTTCCATTATTTCTACGATCGTTTGGAGAATATAGGCCATAAAAAGAGCGCCGTGATTCGAGCCTCTCTCCGCCAGGATATTCAGAACGCCGAGATCAAAAAACGGCTCAGGATTAATTATGACAAAGTTTAAAAGAGGCCACTGTTCGCCATAACGCGCAACTCCCGAATCCATATAGGAAATACCGTATTCTTTTATTTTTCCAACGATGCCGGGAACCCAGCTTTTGATTTTGGCTTCCCACCTGGAATCGGACTTCTTCAGCATGTGTGAAACTAAAAGATTGAGGACTTGCGTAAGATAGCCAAAGGCTCTCTGATTATCCGCATTCATGTAACTGTCAAAAAAAGTATCCTGTATCTCTTCATCTTGGATAAGCCTCTCCAATAGTTGTGGGTGCTTATTGGCCAAGTGCCAATACAAAAAGAAAGCGTCTCTGCGTAAAGCACGCTCCTTATGCCGCGAAGCCATCAAAGTGAATGCTTTTATAATCTCGAAAAACTCGTCTTCCTTTTCAGGCATATTCGTATCGATTAACTGCTGCTCTATGAGCCCTCCGATGTCGTTGTTAAATAAATAAGAAATGAAATCCATTCTTGCTCTGTTTAGCTGATCGGCCCTTTGTAATAAAAGTTCGACTGTTTTTTGACTGAGAAGGATCTTTAAGAACACAACGTCTTCGGCCGGTCCTGCGCTGGGGGCTTCATCGAACAATCGACGCAATATTTTTTCAGGAAGAACACCCGACGTATATAAAGTGCTCTGCCGCTCGAGAGCATTCCTAGCTAAAATATGTCGGCGCATTCGGGCAAACCAGACAAAAAATCCACGCATTAAACGTGAAAGAACGCCCGTATTTGGCTGTTCGGGATGAATATCATAGGGCCGGGAGGACAACAAAATAGCTTTGAAATAAGCCGCACGTGTTTCTTGGTCAACCGATTTACCAATGCGGATAAAATTTACTAACTCATGGTCAGGTATCTCTTTACCATTTCTCAAAAAAGACGGTCTGGAGCTCGCCATAATTACTGGGATAGCCCCAAACAACCCCTGTCTAACTTTTAAAACAAGAGCCTCCCCTTCTCGTCCATTTTGATTTGCAAGCTCGTCATTCACAGTAGGATCGGTCATTTCATTGTCGGTGTGGATCAAATCAATGTCGTTGTGTTCGATTATTTTGAAAGCTTCGGATGCGTTTTGCGCTTCAAAAATGCGTAATTTTATCCCGGTTTCTTTAGCGGCCCGTCTAAAAAGCGTCTTCGCCAATTCTCGATCGTCTGCGTTATCATCCACGATGAGGACGCTTGAAATCAACTTCGGAAACGACAGATTGGCTTCGGCCAGCCGGGCGCCGGTCTGCGGGGCGGTCAATGAACCGGAAGGGTCATCTACCAATTCAAAACTGATCAACTCTAATCTAGTTGAGTTGGCGCCATTAAAATATATTTTCTTTAGGAAGTTCCCGAACTCTAGCGCCACTTTGAAACCGGCCACGGATGAAAACTCGGCCTTTTTCAGCATTCCCTCAATAGTGACGATCCGAGGCCTCATGTCGGACAGGGGCCTGCTTCTAAAAACAATTCTCACGGACTTTCCGACCCATGGCGCAGCCTCTTCGCTTACCTGTTTCATCCTCTGAGCATCCGGCGCCATCAAGTCCGTTGAGTCTATTTTGACAGAAGTATGGAACTTTTTATCTTCCGGATAATAAAATGTTTGATCAGTCCCCGGCTTGGAATCCAGAAGCAACAAAAAGGATCCTCTTAAAAACCTCTCAACTTCTTCCATAAGATCCATTATTTTTTGTAAGTCATTATGTGTGGCTCGAAGGATACTTTTCATCCGATCCAAGCGGTCAATAACTCCCTCTAAAATAGGGTTTGGACAATCTCCGATCAGGCCATAAGGCTCTCTTAATATTTTTTGGATGTCCAAGAACGTCCGGCCCGTAGCGCTCTTAAACGTTCCCTCCCTTGAAATCTGTGAGTCCACCCTGATGTTCCGATAGCGAGCCTTACTAAAATAAAACCGATCAAGAGATGCTAGCTTGGTCTCCGCTTGCTTCAACATCCGCTTGGCTTCAGCTAATTCTTGTCCATCAGCCTTTTTAAGCCAAGAATATGGATTTACTTTTGCCACTCCGATAGACGGCAAGGACGGAGATAGTGGCTTTTTTGTCTTAGATTTCTTGATCAATGTTATTGACCTATCCGCCAGCCGCGCGCCTTGACGTCTCGTACCGTCATTGCTGCTATTTGCCCGATTACTTAGCGCTGAAGGGTTGCCATATTTCAAGGTGCCTGGAACAAGCATACGCAACATGTCCTCC
>JAHFFM010000092.1 GCA_023247935.1 Candidatus Omnitrophota bacterium
GAAGCTCTCCGGTGCCCTTTTTAATGGCGCGATCAATATTGTCCGCCGGCATATTGGCTTCTTTGGCTTTTTGAAGCACGGTGCGAAGCCGTGGATTGGCGTCGGGATTGCCACCGCCGTTTTTAGCCGCAACCGTTAACTCTTTGATAATCTTCGTGAACAAGGCGCCGCGCTTAGCGTCCAACGCGCCCTTTTTATGCTTAATGGTTGCCCATTTAGAATGACCTGACATGAAACCTCCCTAGCTTAAAAGCGTGAGCTATTATAGCAAATCAGGCTTTTTTACGAAAACCGTCTTTCTGAAGCAACCAAAATGCACAGGCAATCAAAAAAATGCCCAAACTCGCCGCTTGCGGGACTGTCATGCCAAGCCATGCGGGTTTATTGTCTCCTCTGAAGAACTCGAGAAAAAATCTCACGAACGGATAGCCGGTAAAATAAACTAAAGTAACGCGGCCTGTAGGTTTTTTTCGCAACAAAAATAAAACACAGAATAAAACGGCGTCCAAAAACGCCTCGTAAAGCTGTACGGGATGCACTCGCGCCTGGACGTAATCATTGTAAACCGCCCAAGGCAATCCCGTGGGCCGGCCGAAGCAGCATTGCCCCGCAAAACAGCCGAATCGGTTTAAAATTTGCGCCACTAAAAGCCACGGCAACAGAAGGTCCAGCGCCTTGAGCGGATTTACTTTGAATAATTTTGAAAGAACATAAACGCAGCCTGACCCCGCCAGGATCCAGCCATAAAGCACAGACCCCGCGCCGTCCAGCATGGCGGCCCATTCTTCGGGTGATTTAGCGCCCCGCCAATCTTCATTTTGAAAAACATACCAGAATACGCTTCCGAAATACGCGGCAATCACGCCAAAAACGGCCAAAGCAACGGACTTCACCAGAGAAATATTATTTTTCCAGCAAAAATAAGAACCCAGCGAAACAAAGACAAGAATTCCGGCGATTTTAAAGGTGAGATAAAGATCGATATCCATAAAGCTTAGCCTGACCGGAAATACTTAAACTTTAATTCGCGAATCGGCTTGTAATGTTTTACATTTCCAGAGGCTAACACAAAATGGTTCTCAACGGCAGTTGCAGCAACGATGGCATCGGAGGCCCTCACCCCGAAAGACATTGCATATTCTTCGATATAAATAAGCGCCCGGTGTCCTATATTTTCAGTCAACGGGAATACGATAAAATTCCCCTCAGAAATAAACGTTTTAATATGCTGGCATTCTTTTTGACTCCGAGCCCCCTGCAAAAGCTCCATATAAGTCATAATGGAAATAGCCCGGTCCGCCGCATCGTTTATCCAGTTTATCGCCTTTTCGTTTCCTCTTTGCGCCCAAATGAGAATATCCATGTCAAAGATCACGGTAACGTCCTCCGCGAAGCCCGTCCATCGCTTTTTTCACATCCGCAGGAGCATCGCCCAACCGCCGATGCATCCCAAAAAAGGGATGCCCCTTAAGGTTGTTTTTTTTGGTTTTTTTTTCGACGGGATGAATAATGCCGGCTGTTTTTCCATGATAAAGGATTTCTACGGTCTCCCGCCTGCGAAGCGCGCGAAGAACCTCTTTCATTTTATAACGAAGGTCAACCACCGAAGCTTTCATGGATTCTCCAATATGTATACTTTAATTATACATATTTAAAAAACTTCCGTCAATGGACTTATCGAATCTTCAAAATCCATGGTTGTATTTTACAATTCACAATGTAAAGAGCGTGAAATTAAGAACAATTAAGAAATATTTTCTGGAAAGATGTATAATATTTCCCAAATATAAATGGAGCGTCTATGAGTTTTTTTCTGCAGCATTCGGATATCATACGCCATGTGGGTCCGATTTCTTACGAACGCGGCAAGTCCTATTTTCTTTCCGGGCGGGTCGCTCAATTTAACAGAATTGATTCGACGCTTTCCGCGCTTGTTCTCGGAGGCCAGCCATCTCCTTACGAAACACGGATCCAACTGGATGGCGATAAAATCGCGGACTCCGTCTGCACCTGCCCCATGGGAAGCGCCTGCAAACACGTAGCGGCTGTGGCCTTAAATGACGCCGCGTCTCCTGCGCGCAGGCCGCATTCCGGGTTCGCCGAAGGCTGGTCGCAATCAATGCAGGACTGGTTCAAAGAATCATCTCCCAAAACGTCCGGACAGCTTCGTCTTATCCTTCGGATTGATTCTGAAAATACATTCAATCGGGCAGCCGCTGGCCGCTTGCAGCTGCAATTCCGCCCGCAGATATATTATCCGGATGAAAACCGACTCTCCTTTTCCGACATTTCATGGAAAAATTACCTAAATCAAACGCCTTATCGATCCGTCAACTCCGTCCTTGATCAAAACCAAAACTGTTTTTTATCCCAACTGGCCCAAGCCCTCTCCGTCAGCCGTCATTACTATGCCTGGGATGAGAAATGGTTTTCCGTGAATCAGGACAACGCCCGTCCTGTCTGGGACATCTTGTCACGCGCCGGGTCCTCGGGGGTTTGCCTTTATAATGACGAAAAAAACGGGGCCCTTATTCCCGCGGATCCCGTTTCGTTTACGGTCAAAACCACTCTTGAGGACACAAAGGAAGGTTTGTCGGTGAAAAACAGCCTCTGGCTGGGCGAAACGCCTGCCCAGGAGGCAATGCTCTTTGGGTCGCCGGTTGTTTTTGGGGTTTTGTTAAAAATAAAGATGATTCATTCCGGGAGGGTTCCGCATTTCGAGATCCTTTCGATTCATCCGTCGTCGCCCGTCTCGGCGGCCATAGTCGAAAGCGCCGCCCCGGCAAATGGGCCTATTTTGGTTCCGACGAAGGACATCCCCACATTTGCGGAAAAATACCTGCCTAGGTTTCCCCGATCCCTTGTGATTGAGAATCTGTCCAGGCAAATCGTCCCTCCCGTTCAAATGCCGCCTAAGGCCTGCATTGACATTTTAGGGATGGGCGGCGGACAAATTTCTGTTTTTATTTCATGGAAATATGGGGAAACCAAAATAGCCATGGATTCAAAAAAGCTTGTGATTGACGGCGGTGTCGGAAAAATGATTGCCAGAGACTACGACGCGGAGAAAAAAATTTTTGAATCTCTCGAAAATTTTTTGAGGGCCTATCCCTATTTTTGGAAAAGGGCCCCGGGTGAGGCGCCCACGCTTCTCGCCTGCGAAGACAAGGTCATTTTGATTGATAAAGAAGCTGCTTATTTTTTGACCGTCGTAATCCCGCTTTTGCGAACGCTTCCCGGCGTCGAAATCCTCTTGGATCCCAATGCTCCCCGGCTGGCTGAAAACATCGATCCCAAAGCCGAATTCACTCTCGAAGAGGAAGAAAATAACAGCGATTGGTTTGACCTGGGGATGAACGTAATTATTGAGGGGGAGTCGGTCAATTTTGAAAAAGTTTTCGGGGCGCTCTCCAAAAAGGAGGATTATCTATTTCTTCCCAGCGGACGATTCGTGTCCCTAAAGCATCCTTTTTTTGAAAATCTTCAAAATCTTATCCGTCAGGCGGAACACCTTCGGGATCGCGGGACGGGGCAAATCCGTTTAAGCCGTTTCCAGGCGGGGTGGTGGAGTGAGCTTATCCGGCTCGGCGTCGTGAAACAGCAGGCCGCGCGGTGGAAGGAATCGGTGAACGGGCTCCTGGATTTTAAAAAAGTTCCGATTCTTCCGCAGCCTGAGAAATTTCATGGAAATCTGCGACATTATCAGGCCGAAGGTTATTCATGGATGAGCTTTTTGCGCGAAAAAAATATGGGCGGGGTTCTTGCAGACGACATGGGTTTGGGAAAAACTGTCCAGGCCGTTTCTCTGGCGGCGCGCGGCGCATCGTCCTTTCTTATTATCGCCCCCACCAGCGTTGTGGAAAACTGGGACATGGAATTCGAGAAATTTGCCCCCCATCTTAAAAAAACCATCCTGCGTAGGGGAGATCGCTCCCGGGATCACCAGGCGATGCCAAGCGCGGATATCGTGGTTGTTTCCTATGCCCTTTTTCAGAGAGACCAAAAACATTTTCTGGGCAGGTTATGGGATACAGTCATTTTTGACGAGGCGCAGTTCGTCAAAAATTACCAGTCCAAGGCTTACGGCGTGCTCCGCCGGCTCAAAGCGCGCTGCAAATTTGCGCTAACGGGCACGCCGTTGGAAAACAATCTCATGGAATTATGGTCGATTTTCTCGATCACCTCCCCCGGACTTTTTCCGGAACCGGAAAAGTTTAGGGAGCTTTTCCAAAAACCCATTGAAAAAAATAACGACAAAAAAGCGCTCGAGTCCCTCCGCGCTCATATCCGGCCGTTCATCCTGCGCCGCCTTAAGGAAAATGTCGAAAAAGAATTGCCTCCCAAAACTGAGCAGGCGTGGATTCTCGAAATGGGCTCACAGCAAAAACATGTTTATCAAGTGCATCTACAAAAGGAGCGGCAAAAAGTACTGGGACTTTTGGAGCATGGCGGGATGAAATCCCACCGTTTCGAGATTTTTACCTCTCTAATGAGACTGCGCCAGCTTTGCCTTCATGCGGTCCTGGTGGACAAAAAGTACTCAAACATTCCTTCGGCCAAATTGGACGCGCTTGTGGACCGCTTGGAAACAATCCTGACTGAAAATCACCGTGTCCTTATCTTCAGCCAATTCACCTCTTTCCTGGGATTGGTTAAAAAATGCCTGAAAGACCGGGGATGGAAATACGCCTATCTGGACGGCGCGACTCGAAACCGGAAAGAGACGCTGGAATCTTTTCAAAAAGACGCCTCCGTCCCAATTTTTCTCATCAGCCTCAAAGCTGGCGGATTTGGCCTGAATCTCACGTCGGCGGACTATTGCATCCTGCTGGATCCCTGGTGGAATCCGGCGGTGGAGTCGCAGGCCATCGACCGGACCCATCGCATCGGCCAAACCAGGCACGTCATGGTTTATCGGCCCATCATGCGCGACACCATCGAGGAAAAAGTGGTGAAACTCCAGGAGAAAAAACGCCAGCTTTTTCGCAGCATTCTCGATGATGGGAATATTTTTTCCAATCTCGTCACCGAGGCGGATATTCGGGGAATTTTTGGTTAAGATACCAAATTTCCACCCCAAAGCTCCTCGGCGCTCGTCGGTGTATTTAATTTTATTCTTCACAATCATAGCTGCGCGTAACGACGAATTACATCAGGCCAGGGTAATATTTCAATCCCCGATTCGAGCTTACGTCTATTTTTGTCGATAAGAGACGCAACGATAAGCGGGACCTTAGGAAATTGCTTTTTGAATGCGTCTAAACAACTAGCCGATGGAAGTTGTTGGCCAGTTTTGCACTCAATAGCCAATATAGGCTTTTGACCATTCATAATGAGTAAATCAATTTCATGTGGGCCTTCTCTCCAAAACGTGTATTCATGCCCCTTGTTCAGATAATCACCATGCGCTATAAGCTCGTTTATCATCCAATTCTCGAACAATACACCCGTCTCTATAGATGTTGGAGGGTCGTTAAGTCTATTCTGAATAGCTCGAACAACTCCGCAATCAAAGAAATAAAACTTAGGTCTAGCCTTTTTACGCTCACTCCTATCCCACGGCCATAAAAATCTGCCAATAAGCGTATCTTCTAAAATCGAGTAATATTCTTTGACCGTACTAGCAGCAACCGCACACTCCCTTGAAATATTTTGAAACTCAATAACTTGCCCGTTTCCCTGAGCGGCTACATTTAAAAATCTCTGGAAAGCTCCGACATTGCGCGTAAGTGCCTCAGCTTGGATTTCTTCCTTAATATAGGTCGTATAGTAAGAACGCAAAAGTTCTTTGGCTTCGTTCTTTTGATTTTCTAAGAGAAGTTGGGTTAATCTTGGAAGCGTTCCGTATTGAAGTGCTAAGTGAATATTAAAACGTTCGCCGATTTCTTCGGCAGTTAGAGGATGAAGTTTTAAATCAAGTGCACGGCCACCTAAAAGATTAGCCCCGCCTCGGCGAAGTTTTCTTGCACTTGAACCAGACAGAGCAAACTTTAATCCCCTCTCTTCAATTCCTTTTTGGACATAATCCAAAAGAGATGGGATGCGTTGAATCTCATCAACAATAACTAGGCTATTTTTTTCTAGAGCAGAGATTTCTTCCCAAAAATGCTTAGGTTCTCTTTTGAGTTCTAGCTCTTTTTCAGGGTCTAGCAAATCCACAAAAAGTCGGCTTTTAAGACCTCGGATAAGATAGGTCTTTCCTGTCATTCTCGGCCCAAAGATAAAGGCTGAGCTTTTAAGTTTATCTAGCTTAAGAGTTCGGTTAAATTCCATGGTCAAAATATAACATATAGTTGTTATATAATCTAGTTATATAACATGGTAAGTTACGCATCTCAAACGCCCTGCTTCCTCGACAACGGATAGCCAAGATTTTCCAATCTCGTCATCGAAGCGGATATTCGGGGAATTTTTGGTTAAGGGGAAAGTTTTTAGAAAAGAGGTTTTACGTTTTTTCGAATTTCTCGATTACGGAATTCTGGGAACTTTGATGCGACATCGTACACGCGTCGCGCCACATCTTCGTTGTACACATGGGAAGTCTCGCTCCTGGCTTTCATTGCCTCAAACCAGGCATCTGAGTCAAGAATAAGGTTTACCTTGAAACCGAATTGAATGGCTTCCCTCGGGCTATTGCAAATGACCCCGAAAAGTTCAGCCGCCGCCTGGAGCGCCTTCCAGGAAAGCTCAAAAGAATATTCAAAGCGCTGGATGGTGGCATCGCGTACAATCAGATTGAACGGCTGAGTCTGAACCGCTTCTTTCAAAGTTTGAATGGCTCGCCGCAAAATTTTTATATCGGCATCAATTCTGACAGCCATCTGGATCAAGGCGCTCCGCTATTTCTTATGCCGAGGCGGTTGTGGCCTGGAGAAGCTCGTAAAGCGCTTTGATGTCTTCCATGACGCGCTTCACGGCGTAGAAAAGCAGGCCCTGTTGCTTGAAGTAGTTCAGCAAGACGGAACCCTCATTAACGTTCACAAGAGCGAATGGCGCTCCATTTGCCTTGAATCGCGCAATGGCTGCCCAAACAACCAACATGGTTTGATTGGTTTTCATCGTGGAATCCAGCATGCTGAGCACGGCCAATTTTTGGGACGCCGCGTTTCTGGCTTGCACCACTTGAGCAATGCCTTGCTCAGATGAAGGCGCAAGTATCGTCGCTGTCACTATAGGTTTATCTAATTGATTCGCGAGTTTGGCGAGATCCAATCCCTTAATTACAGGGATATGGAGCTCCGTCAAGCCTCTTAATGTATCGTCGGGCAAGCTGGCGCCTTCGGGAATGGCGATGACAAGAGATTTCGCAAGACCCGTGGCTTCAATAATGCGGCGAGTTTGCGGCTCAAGTCTGGCGCCAAACGCATCCGAACTGATGACAATCGCCTCGCTGGCAAGGGTATCTGTTTTCTCTAAATGCTTTCTCAATCCTGTAATAAGCAATGCTTCGGAGACATGATTCTCGTAAATGCCTGAACCACCCGGCAAACTTTGCCCGCCCGTAACCTTTGCCAGAACTCTATCTAAAATCTCAGCTT
>JAHFFM010000093.1 GCA_023247935.1 Candidatus Omnitrophota bacterium
GAACTGCGATTCAAAGCTGACAGCCGCATTCGTAATCACTTTTCCGGTCATCAGAACTTTATCTTCCAGCAAAAGCTGGCCATGCTCGTCCTCGGAAGAATAAAGCCGGTAGCCTTGAGGTGCTTTTCCGTCTATTGCCTGCTTTAAAAGGTCTTTATCATCGGATACCAGCTTAAATTCAAGCAATGCCGTTTTACCCAGCAAAGCGAGAGCTCTTTCGCGATCCGTGACACCCGGAAGCTGAACAATGATGCGGTCCACCCCTTCTCTTTGAATGGAAGGCTCGGAAACGCCGAATTGGTCAATGCGGTTGCGGATAATTTCAATGGCGCGCGCCGCAGCGTCGTCTTTGGCATTTTCTGAAAGTTTGCTCGTATCCACGCGCAAAACCAAGTGCATACCACCCTGAAGATCAAGACCAAGCTTGATCTTTCCCTGCCGGGGACCGGCCCCATCCGGATCAAAAGGTGGAACCGAGTAATAAAGACAAACGGCAACAACAGCCGCGATTAAAGGAAGACGCCAATTCAGACTTTTACGATCCATGGAACTCCTTTTTAATTCTCTTTCTTCTTGGTGACTTGCGTGATCGAACTTTTTTCAATCTCGACTTTGACATTTTCGGCAATACGGATAATCGCTGTTTTATCTGAGACGGAAATAACGGTGGCGTGAACGCCGCCCGCGGTGATTACTTCGTCGTTCTTATCCAGCTTGGAAAGCATATTGGTATGCTCTTTCTGCTTTTGCTGCTGGGGTCTAATCAAAAGAAAATAAAAAATAACAAAAAGAAATACGAGCGGTAAAAATTGCAGTATCGGACTAGGCGTTGCTTCGGTCATCAATTACTCCTTGTAACTTTTTTCAAACTCATTTCTAAACGCCGTAAACCGGTCATTTACAATCGCTTCGCGCATAGATTTGAGCAATTGTATAAAAAATGTGAGATTGTGTAAAGATGCAAGTCGTCCCGCCAAATACTCCCCCGTATTGAATAAATGGCGAAGGTAGGCCCGGGTATGATTTTGACACGTATAACAAGCACAGCCTTCTTCAATAGGACGAAAATCCCTCGTGTAGGAGGCACCTCTAAGCAGAAGTTTCCCCTGTCTGGTAAATACCGTAGCATTGCGGCCGTTTCTCGTCGGAACGACGCAATCAAACATATCCACGCCCTGCGACACGGCTTCAAAAAGGTCCAGTGGCATCCCGACACCCATCAGGTAACGGGGTTTTTCCGCAGGCAGAATCGGCATCACCGATTCCAGGATTTGATACATGATGGGATTAGGCTCGCCGACACTCAAACCTCCAATGGAATATCCCGGGAAATCCAGCCGAACCAAGTCTTTCGCGGATTTTTCTCTTAATCGGGGGTACATACCCCCCTGAACAATGCCGAAAAGCCTTGTTTCAAATCCATGCTCATTTTTTCTTCCGCTTTTTTCCCATTCCTCCCTGCTTCGCTTTGCCCAATCCAGAGTCAGCTCAATGGATCGTTCCACTTCTTTTTCTTCGGACGGGTGCGGCAGACATTCGTCCAAGGGCATTAAAATATCGCTGCCCAAAGCGTGTTGAGTTTGAACCACGCTTTCCGGGCTGAGAAAATACTTCATCCCGTCGATATGGGATTTAAATTCCACGCCTTCTTTTTTAACTTTCCGGAAATCCGGAAGACTGAATACCTGAAAACCCCCGGAATCCGTCAGGATGGGCTTTGACCAATTCATGAAACGATGAAGACCGCCGGCTTCGGCAATTAATTTGGGTCCCGGCCGCAAAAAAAGATGGTAGGTATTTGAGAGAATGATATCCGCCCCGGATTCGATCAATTCACGATTCGAAATAGTTTTAACCGTGGCTTGGGTGCCCACCGGCATGAAAACCGGCGTCTGGATGTCTCCATGCGCCGTACGCAAAATACCAGCGCGTGCCGCGCAATGATTGTCTTGATGAAAAAGATTAAACATAAAACAGCTTTCTAGCGGATAGCGGATAGGAGGTAGCGTATAGAAAAATATACTCATCCGCTATCCGCTAAAACACTCTTTATACTTACATAATCATCATTGCATCGCCGTAGCTGTAAAAACGATACTTTTCAGCAATGGCATGTTCGTAGGCTTGTTTACGCAAACTTTCGCCCATAAAGGCGGAAACGAGTAAAAGCAGCGTTGTTTTGGGCAAATGAAAGTTTGTGATGAGGCAATCAACGGCTTCAAATGGAAATGGCGACTTGATGTATAAGTTTGTTTCCCCTTTTCCTGGCGCTAGTTTTTTCTTAACCACGCATGTTTCCAAAACTCTTAAGGTGGTTGTGCCAACAGCCCAGATTTTTCTCTTTTCGGTTTTCGCCTGATTGATTTTATCGGCCACTTCCGGAGTTAATTCAAAAATTTCTGAATGCATGACATGGCTTTCCAAATCTTCTACGGGCTTAAATGTTCCATATCCTACATGAAGCGTGACGTATAAAATCTGAACGTCTTTCCGCCGAATATTCTCAAGGAGCTCCGGCGTAAAATGAAGTCCGGCGGTTGGCGCAGCCACGGCTCCTTGGCTGTTTGCATAAACCGTTTGATAAGCGCCATCGTCCGCGCTTTCCGGCTCGCGTTTGATGTAGGGCGGCAAAGGCATGGTGCCGTATTTTTCCAACCAACCTTGTAGGGGCGGGCCTTGTGCCCGCCCTTGTTCCTGCCCTTGGGCACCCACGAGGGGCGCCCCTACAGACAGCAGCAGCGCAATGCCCTGTTTGTCGCGGCCCGCATACACGGCTTCCACGTTCCCGGGGAATTCAATAATTTGCCCTTCTTTCAATGCCGGTTGGATAAGGCAGCGGTATTGATCGTCAAGCGCCTCCGTGCCCAAAAATAGAACATCGACCTTGCCCCCTGTTCCTTTTTTCTTCCCTAAAATTCGAGCCTTAAAAACCCTGGTATCATTCAAGACAAGAACGTCCTCCGGAGAAAAGTAATCCACGATATTGGAAAAAATCCGGTCTTCAAGGGTTTTTGTTTTGCGATGGGCCACCAAAAGCCGCGAGGAATCTCTTTTTGCTAAAGGCTGTTGAGCGATAAGTTCTTTGGGAAGCGGGTAATCGAAGTCAGAGAGATTCATACAAGCAAAAAATAAGCGAAAAACGAAGAACGAATAGCGAAGAACTTTGGTGTCACTTCGCGACTTTTATACAGGCCGCGAAGCGGCTCCAAAGTTCTTCGCTTTTCGTTTTTCACTCTTCGTTTTTTAGTCATGTTATGTCGATATTGCGGATTGTAGATTGCGGATAATAAAAATTCAATATGTCTTTGCAGGATTTGCCCAATAACGCCTGACCAAGAGCCCCCCATTGGCAAAGCCCGACGCCATGCCCCCAGCCCTTTCCGTGAAATTCAGCTAAATCCTCCTTAATCGTAACCGCGAAATCCGTGCTTTTCATCAAATCGCCGCCTACCCAAATACGAAAGTCTTTTGCGGCGATCACAGCTTCCTGTGCTGTGCCCGTGATTTTAAGGCTGCCGACTCGATTGGATGGCGTGCGGCTAACAGGTTCAATTTTGATAATTTGACCAACCGGCCTTCCGTTTTCTTTGAGCTTCGCCTCAATCACGGAGAGTGGCACCATAGCCTGCCAATAATAATGCGGTGAAATCCGGCAGTAATTGCACTTGGTTCCGCCTGAAATGGGAGGCAAATCAATATTCCAAAGTTCTTTAGCGGCCGCCGTGATACCCGCGCAGGTGGCATGGAAATAAGCAGGAAACGCTTTTCCCTGGTAAGTTAAAATTTGACCGGCGGTATGATCCACCGCTTTTTTAGTGCGGTATCGCTCGGTGGTGCTGCCTCCGTAAACCTGCGAACTGGTGCTGCTTTTTACATCATAATCATTGGCCTTGCTTACCTGAGCCTGATAAAAGGCGTATGTCCTTGCGGCAATCGCCTGCGCTTTCAATGCTTCCATGGGCCACCAGGGTGCTACTTCATGATGAAGCACTCCATACAAATAATGCTCAATGCTCAATCGGTTGACCGCATACAAGAGTCCATTCGGCTGTTTATAAATAAGCGCGATGCCTCTAAATCGCGAGCTGTCCAAATAAAGATCGCGGTCTTTTTTAGGCTCAATCACAATCCCGGAAGCCTCCCACTCCTGACTGCCAAGACGGAAACCTTTCGGCGTGGGAACAAGGCGTTCACGCGCCATGGCCTGGCCAATACGAACCACTTTTAAGGAAGGTAAAAGACGAATCGCGTATTTATCTTTAACCGTAATTGGAAGATAAGTGCGGTCCTGCGCGACAAGAACGCGCACAAAAAAAGGCTGGCTTTGAGTTTCGACACAAAAAGCTTGCGATGAAAGAAGTGATAGAAGAAAAATAGCGATGAATACGCGTGCTCCCACACTCCGCATTGCCGAATAATTAATGGTACGCAAACAGGTCCTCGGATTGAGAGGCGGAAACACCCCGCGCAATATTTAATATTTTGTATGCTGAAGCAGTGGCTTCACGGCCTCGAGAGGTGCGTTTTAAAAAACCACTTTTTAAAAGATAGGGTTCCACCACATCCACCAACGTATCCACTTCTTCATTTAACGTGGCGGCAAGCGCTTCAATACCTGCAGGACCGCCGTCATAAGCCTCGATTAATGTCCGAAGCACTTTTCGGTCCAGCGTATCCAGTCCATTTCCATCAATATCATGCGCATGAAGCGCTTTTTCCACAACCTCTTTGGTGATGGCGTCATGCGATTTCACCTGCGCATAATCCCGCACACGCCTAAAAAGCCTATTCGCGATACGAGGAGTTCCGCGGGAACGGCTGGCCAGGGCTAATGCCGCGCCGTCTTCGATTTTATTTGAAAGAATTTCAGACGAACGCTTAATAATTTTTGTCAATTCTTGCGGTTCATAAAAATCTAAATGGAAGCTCAGGCCAAAACGATCCCTCAAAGGTGAACTCAGCAAGCCTTGCCGCGTGGTGGCGCCGATTAAAGTAAAATGCTTGAGCGAAAACTTGATGGTTTTGGCGTAAGGGCCTTTATCGACCACAAAATCAATTTTATAGTCTTCCATCGCTGGATAAATAAATTCTTCCACCACCTTTGAAAGACGGTGAATCTCATCAATAAAAAGAATATCGCCAGCTTCCAAATTAGTCAGAATCCCGATAAGGTCCCCCGCCCTTTCGATCGCGGGGCCGCTTGTGGCCACAATTTTAGAACCCATCTCATGAGCCACAATATGTGCCAGCGAAGTTTTGCCAAGGCCGGGAGGGCCCGAAAAAAGCAGGTGCTCCAGCGGCTCTTTTCTTTTTTTGGCGGCTTGCAGCGCGATTTTTAAATTTTCCTTGGCTCTTTCCTGTCCCACAAACTCATCAATCTTTGAAGGGCGAAGGGATATCTCAACTACCCCTTCCTCTTCCCGAGCGTCCATTTCCACCAGTTTTTCACGCTGAGCTCTTTCAAAGCTGATCTTTTCCCGCGCCGGGTCGTGGCTCTCTTTATTGTGCAGAGTTTTTTTTTCTTTATTCATGCTGATTTGACATAGATTGCTTCGTCGCTACGCTCCTCGCAAGGACGCTTTAGACTGTTCTTTGGATTGGCGGTAAACTTCGTTTAAAATTTCTTCGGAGGTGGAAAGTTTAGGGTTTCGCGAAAAAGCCTTCCGGATAATTTCCCTGGCTTCGTCTTTCTTGTATTGAAGCTGCAGGAGAATTTCCAGCGCCTCTTCTTGCGCGTCTCTCTGTTGGGGCGCACGGCCGTGCGCCCCTACGGAGTCAGGACCCGCATGAGAATCCCCGCCGTCACGGCGCATTAAGGCGAATTTACCCATTTTTCCCTGAAGCTTCGCGATGATTTCTTTGGCTCGCTGTTCCCCGATACCCGGAAGGGATTTTAAAAACGCAAGGTCCGCCGAATCAATGGCTTCCGCGATATCCCCTATCGGCTGGCTCAAGGCGCGAACCGCGGCTTTCGGACCCACCCCTGAAACCGTAATAAATTTCTCAAAAAAATCTTTTTCGACGCGATTCGCAAAGCCGATCAAAATCGGGATGCTTTTGGAAGGGTCGGTTTGATAATAATGATACGTGATAAGCGAAACTTGCGCGCCCTTTGAAATCTTTCCGTCAAAATTTTTCATCACCGCCGTGGGAATATAAACTTCGTAACTCAAACCCGAAGTTTGCACGGTGATGGTATTTTCCGCGACGTGTTCCACATTCCCTGAAATCTGAGAAATCATTTCACCGCCCTTTGTTGGTGCGCGCAAGCAATCGCGACAGCCAGCGCGTCGGCCACGTCCGGCGGCTCAGGCAATTGCTTTAATCCCAATAAATGCTGAATCATTCGCTGAATTTGCGCCTTGCCCGCATGCCCATGCCCTGAAACGGCTTTTTTGACATGGGTGGAAGCGATATTCATCAGCGTCAAATCATTTGTCCCGGCCAGCAAACAAACCACTCCGCGGGCATGCCCCATCAAAATCGCCGTCGCGGGATGCCTGTAATGCGCGTAAAGCTTTTCGATGGCAAGAATATCGGGCTTCGTTTCCTGAATCACGTCAGACAAAGAACGGTACAATCTTCGCAGCCGCTCCGCGATTCCTATATTTTGATGAGTGCGAATAACGCCCGCCTCCACCAACTGAATCAATGGAAAACTGCCTTTTTTTAACTCAACCGAAATAACGCCATAACCGGTAAAACGAAGGCCGGGGTCAACGCCGAGAATGCGCAAAAAGCGTCATTGCGAGCGTAGCGAAGCAATCTCTGCGCAAAGATTGCTTCGTCGCTTCGCTCCTCGCAATGACACAAATCTTGCGCGCAAGATTTGTGTCACTTCGCCAATTCCTGCAAAATATTGTCAGGTATCTCAATATTGGAATAAACGTTTTGCACGTCATCATGCTCTTCTAAATTTTCTACAAGAGTCATAATGCTTCTTGCTGTGTTTATATCCGTTACTTTTACGTTATTAGCCGCCATCTTTGTCACTTCCGCACTTTCCGTGGCGATACCCGCGTCCGTAATTGCTTTTTTGACATTCTCAAAATCATTGGGCTCGGCGCTGATTTCGTAGGAATCATCCGTTGTATTAAAATCAGAGGCGCCCGCGTCCAGCGCGATGCCCATAATTTTATCTTCATCGCCCGCCGATTTTTTGATCACGATAAAACCCTTTTTGGCAAATTGCCAGGCTACAGAACCGGCGCCCGACATGTTGCCGCCTTTTTTATCGAAGATACTGCGGATTTCTGAGGTGGTGCGGTTTTTATTATCTGTTAGCGTTTCCACCAGAATGGCCACGCCCGCAGGGCCATAACCCTCGTAAGCGATTTCTTCGTAAATGACACCCGGAAGCTCTCCGGTGCCCTTTTTGATGGCGCGGTCGATATTGTCCGCTGGCATATTGGCTTCTTTGGCTTTTTGAAGCACGGTGCGAAGCCGCGGGTTGGCGTCGGGATTGCCTCCGCCGTTTTTAGCCG
>JAHFFM010000094.1 GCA_023247935.1 Candidatus Omnitrophota bacterium
GAATAAAAAAATGATACCACGGAAGAAAATTTGCAGGCCAGAATCCGCGGCAATTTACTCATGGCTTTGTCGAATAAATTCGGATATTTGGTTTTAACAACGGGAAATAAAAGCGAAATGGCGACCGGTTATTGCACGCTTTACGGCGACATGGCCGGCGGTTTTGCCGTGATCAAAGACGTGCCCAAGACGCTGGTTTACCGTATTTCCAAATTTATCAATCGCCAGGCAAAAAAAGTTTTAATTCCCGAGTCCATGCTGCGCCGAGCCCCAAGCGCAGAGCTCCGCCCCCATCAAAAAGATCAGGACACGCTTCCGCCTTATTCTATCCTGGATAAAATATTAAAAGCCTACGTGGAAGAAGGTTTTTCAGTGGGGGAGATAGCCAAAAAGGGAATGCCTAAATCATTAGCTCTTCAACTGGTTAGAAAAATTGACAGCAACGAATACAAACGCAGGCAATCCCCTCCGGGTATTAAAATCACGCCTTTAGCATTTGGAAGAGACCGCCGGATGCCTATTACCAATCGATTTATGCCGTGAAGAAAAAGCGGGAAAGACGTTTTCCGTACTGGTTTTCGGCTATTGTTCTTTTGGGCGTCATCCTATGCCTTTTTGGGGTAAAGAAGGGCTGGGTGCCTTTAAAAAAGCCATTTGCCAGCCCAATGTCGGTTACCGCGGTCCCTCCTTTTGGTACGGAATCCAGGCATGACGCAGAATCTATTTCTCTACAGAATAATTTTAGGGAAGTGGCCGCCTTTCGTTTTTTGGATGAAGTATGTCTTAAGAGTTGGGAGCAGAAAATTTTTAAAGGCAGCACCCGCTTTGAAGTACTCAAAGAATCCGGATTGAATTTTTTACGTTCGCGCAGCAAAGACGCCTGCTGCGGGCTTTTTATGAAATCCAAACAAACGCCAGCGCCGAACCTTTATTTGTCATGGAAATGGCGCGTCCTTGATTTCCCAAAAAAGAAAAGTCCTCAAGTTCTATCCAATCGCGCGGAAGATGATTTCGGGGCCAGAGTGTATGTGATTTTTGAAGCTACGAATCTTTTTCATTCGGACGTTTTGGAATATATTTGGGATGAGTCTCTGCCTGTGGGAACGACCGCGGACAGCCCCTATTCAGACAGAATTAAACTTTTGGTGGTACGAAGCGGAAAAGGAGGCGCGGATGGGGAAGGGTGGTGCGCGGAAATCCGGAACCCACTTTCGGATTATGAAAAATTGTTTGGAAAAAAACCCAAGAACCCGATAGGTATCGTTGCGCTGATGAGTGATTCGGACAATACCCAAAGCAGCGCTTCGGCTGATTTTGCGGACATTATTTTTAAAGCCAAAGAGACGGCGTAAAAAGAATTAATAATCTAAATAAAGGAGAGCGTTTATGGCTTGGAGAATGAAATGGTTTATGAGGCATCCTATACAAGCTAAATACCTGCTTTTAGTGCTGATGGCCATGCTGGGGCCAACGCTTTTAATTGGATTTTGTCTTTACACGTTGATTTTTGATTTTTTGGCCAGGCAAATGGTGTTTCCGGAGGCGATTTTTGCCAACCTCGTGCCGGTTATTGACCGCGTTAATAATTTGCTGGTTTTAACGCTGCCAACCCTGTGCCTGATCATTTTATGGTGTGCCATTGTGATATCTCATCGCTTTGCAGGTCCCATCGAGAGATTGGAAAAGGATTTGGATCAGATTCTGTCCGGTGACAAGCGTCATCGTGTCCGATTGCGAAAAAGCGATGATTTGAAGGGGGTTGCGGACCGAATCAACGCCCTTGTGAGGCAGCTCGATAATTAATTTTTTTGTTACACATTGGTAATGTTTAATATTATAATTGGGATTGCTCGAATAGAGACATAGATAGCCGATCAGGCCGAAGAAAGGGGTGAAACTTATAAAGGCGGGCTATCAGCCAAGGTGCGAATGCACCATGATCAAGAAAATAAAATTAATTTAAAAAAGGACATATACATAATGAGGAAACTATCCTTAGCCGCCATGGCGCTGTTTGTGTTTTTGGGATTTTCCGGCGCAGCTTTTGCCGAAACCCAAAACGTCAAAGTCAGCGGTTCCATTGACGCTTATTCGTTTTATCGTAGCAACTACGACTTGTTGAATGGCAATGACGCCGGATCCGTTCCGGTCGGCACAGCCACTGTTCCTGGGTCTTCTCATACGGGAAGCGCCGGACAGCGTTCTGATGCAGATACGTTTTTCCACACGATCACGCAGGTGCAGGTTGCCGCGGATATGACGGACAATGTGTCTACCGTGATTAACCTGATCAACCAACGTGACTGGAATGCGGAACCGTTGGATTCAACAGGAGCTCCATCAACAGCAACCCAAACAGGCAATGAATTCGACATATTGCTTGATTTGGCCTATGTTCAAATGAAGGAGATTTTTTATTCTCCCTTGACGCTCACCGTTGGACGTCAGGACCTTCTTTTTGGACGCGGCTTTATCATTGGTTGGAATCCTCAGGATCCTCAGGGTCTTTTTGAAGCGGATGAATTCACGCAAATCCAGTCATTTGACGCTTTGCGCGCGACGCTTGATTTTAATCCTTGGACCTTGGATTTCGTGTATTCCAAATTAGATGAAAATTCACCGAACCCGGAAAACGACAGAGATTTGTATATCGCTTATTTGACATACAAATTCGCTGAGTACAATGCGGTGACGGATCTGTATTGGACAGGGGATTATGATCGCGCAACGCTGGCCAGTGCCTCCGGTGTAATTGATAACAGCACCAACACTGTTGGCGCTCGTGTTCAGTTTGACCCGATCACTCAGATGACCCTCGGCGGAGAAATCGCTTATCAATACGGCGAATATTCCAGCTCTTTGGTAAGTGCGGCAACCGAGAAGGATAGGGGTGCTTGGGCTGTGGATTTGTTCGGCGAATATCGCTTTGATAATGCTTGGAAGCCCATGGTTGGCCTCGAATATGTGTTTCTCGATGGCGAAGAGGATCTTTCTGGTGGAAACACCAGCTATGGTTCTTGGAATGGTTCTTTCCGTGGTCCGATTTATGGCATGATCCGGGATTATATGGAAGTTTATTATCAGACCTTCCAATCCAGCGATCAGGCAGCCGGTCAAAATCAACAGCATATCAACGTTTATGGTTCCATGAAGCCTATGGAAGATTTGAAGCTCACAGCTTCTTATTTCTATTTCTGGGCCACTGATGACTACCATTCAACGACAACCGTTCCTACTTCGGCAACATTAAATGATTCGATTGGTAATGAAATCGACCTTTCGGCCATTTATAGCTACACCGAAGATGTGACGTTTACGTTCATGGCTGATTGGTTTTTCCCTGGTGATTTGTTTATTTCGCCAGCCGATGATACAGCCACTCAGTTCGTCTCCGAAGTGAAGGTTGCGTTCTAATTAAGTAACAGAAATAAGCTGTAAAGAACCCCCGGGAAAGCAATTTTCCGGGGGTTTCTTTTGTGCATGTGATATTTTGTTAAGGATGGAGTGAAGATTAAAAAATGCCAGCCATAATGGAACCAAGAAAGAGATCGCTCGACGTTCTAAGGACGCTTGCTATTTTTATCGTATTTTTTAACCATTTTCTCGCGCCCAAGGGTCGAATTTTAGCCTATTTGTATGAACACTTGGCTCAAGGTGCTGGTATCGGTGTTTTGCTTTTTTTTGTTTTGAGCGGTTTCTTGATTTCGGGCCTTCTTTTTAAAGAACATCAAAAGACTGGCTCGATCTCATTTAAAAAATTCTTCATTAGGCGGGGTTTTAAAATCTACCCGGCTTTTTGGGGGTATCTTGCCATCACGATCGGTCTTGGCTTGTCAGGTAAATTTGCGATAGAAAAGCTTTTAGCTGAGGTTTTTTTTGTTCAGAATTATTTTCATTCGTATTGGGCGCACACATGGACGCTTGCCGTCGAGGAGCAGTTTTACCTGTTTTTACCGATTGTTTTGATTATTATGGTCAAAAATTGTGGGTCAAATCCTTTTAGACATATTCCGCGACTTTTTTCCGGGGTGGCTTCTTTTTGTCTTTTGGCAAGGCTTGCAGACCGTATTTTTGACCGCTCGAGTCACCCAAACCATAATTTTTTATTTTTGATTGATGGTTTTTTCTTCGGCGTATTGATTGCGTATTTTTATCACTACCATCAGGAGAAGTTTAAAACCTTTAAGAAAAAAACCGGAAATAAACTCTTGGTTGTCGGCGTGGCATTTGTAATACCGGCTTTCTTTTTTTCTGATTGGAATAATTTTGTTGTTACGACGATAGGGTATACTTTTTTTTATTTAGGCTGCGGAATGATTCTGATTCGGGCTCTTGATGAAGAAAAATTCTTTTCCGGACGGTTTTGGGGAGGGGTGGCATTTATCGGGTCTCATTCGTACTCAATTTATATCTGGCATTCGATGGCTTTCATGGCTTGCATTGCGGCGCTTAAGTTTTATGGGAATTATCCGCTTTATTGTTTTTTAAGTGTTACGTCATCCATATGTTTGGGCGTTCTAATGGCTCGATTGATAGAGCAGCCGGCCCTAAGATTAAGAGAAGCCCTTATCTCAGCTCCTAGCTCTCGATAAATACTTAACATAATATACATTATAGGACATTAAGAGAGTAACAGAAAAGGCCGGGATTTGTGTTCCCGGCCTAGTCAATAACTTAAGAATGATTAGATTTGTTTACTGCTTTGACAAGTCCTGTTCGATTTCTTTTACAATACGATTTTCTTTGTCTGTGTTTTTTAAAAAAACCACACCAACATCATAAGTGTTGCTGGACGGATCTTCTTCTACCCGGACAACCCTCCCCAGAACCCCATTATTAAGGATCAGAGCCCTGGATTCAATCTCCTGGCATATTTTTAGGGTTCTCATGTCCAGGTTCATCCAAAGAATACTGGAAAGCTTTGGAGGTGCGCTTTCGGTTTGAAACAACACGCCGGATTGGCTTATGTTTTGGGAAGATCCTTTACCTGTCTTTTTTGGAGATTCCTTGACAGATGTATCATAGCTTTTGAAGTCTAGGGGTGTGGTAAATTTCAAACGAAAAAATTCACGTTTATCAGGTGCTTGTTGGGTCAAATCGGCCTCCATGAGTAATTATTTGATTTAACCAGAAGTATAGCAGTAAAAAAATGGGTTTTCAAGGCAATGAAAAACCCGGAAAGCCGAAGCTCTCCGGGTAAATTCAAGTTTGAGCAAGGGTTTCAACTAAAGTTTGCGAACGCTCGCGGCCTGTTCTCCTTTTGGCCCTTGAGTGACGTCAAATTCTACGTTTTGACCCTCATCCAGGGTTTTATAGCCTTCGCCCTGGATAGCGCTATGATGGACAAAAACATCTTTTCCACCGCCATCCGGCGTAATAAACCCATAACCCTTTTGATTGCTAAACCATTTCACCGTGCCCTTCATAGCGCATTTCTCCTTCTTTCATTCATGAATAATTGCATTTCTAAATCAACAACCGCATTATTTTATCTAAGATTATTCGGACTCGTCAAGCTCTCCTTTTTGCCGGCATGTAAAACAAGCGGTGTAACCAGCCGCTTTGGCATTCACGCGGGAGTCAAAATAAACCAATTGAGCCTGCGGAATATGATCCAGTTCGGGAGAATCCGGCAAATAATAAATTTTTGTATTTTTTTCTCCGACCAATTTTTTTTGCGTGCCGCCGTCATCGGGCTCTTTTTCCCAAATACCTTTTTTATTGCGCTTGGCTAGTGATTCCAGCGATTTAAATTCATCCGCGTAATGCGTGTTGGGAGCAATGATTCGTGCTTTTGCATAACCATTTTTTAAAAGTTCTTCGTTTACGAATAAACCATCTTCCGTAAAGACATACCCCAAGAGCCGGTTATTTTTGTCTCTTAATTTTGGACCCCACTCGATTTCTATTTTTTTTCCGGCGATGAGCTTTTGATTGAATTCATGGGCTTGGGTGCCGTAAGTTTTACTTAAACCGATTTTGCTTTCCGGTGAGTAACATTCAATGCCGTTGTATTTTAAAATTTTTCCGCCTTTAAGGCGGATCGTGTCGCCGGTGAGCGCGATATCAACGACAGCGGATTGGCGTTCGGCAGCTAAGCAAACAGAAGAGAGAAAAAATAAATAAAAAAGAAAAAGAGACTTAAAGCTCTTCCAGGATTTCAAGCGTTTGTTCCGGGTCCTTGGTTTTAACGACAACGCAGCCAAAATCTTGGTTTTTGCTGGCCGTGCAATAGGCGTATTCAATGTTGATGTCCGCTCTAAAGAGTCTTCGCGCAATCGTGGAGATGATCCCAGGTTTATTTTCGATGTCCAAAAGCACGACGTCTTGTGCGATGGTGTAAACGCCTTCATCTTCCAGGATGACCAAGGCTTTCGTGGGCTGGTCAACGATGAGCCGCACAATCGCGTGATCCACGGTGTCGTGAACCGACATTGCGCGGATATTGATATCATTTTCGGCAAGCGCGTTGCAAATTTGAGATAGCTTGCCGGGTTTATTTTCCATAAAAACAGAGAGTTGTTTTTCAATTGGCATGATTAACCTATGAGTTTATCGCCTTGCGCCCAGTTTTCTCTAGCCACTTCGTCAATGACAAGATAGGTCGCGTTCTTGGGTTTTCCGGCGACGCGCTCCAAAGTTTCGGAAAATTCTTTGGCGATCACCGTTTTTTGGTCGCGGGACAGTTTTCCGACAAGCTTGAGATTGATGTAAGGCATTTGATAATTTTACCTTGATTGAGCGGGCTTCGCAAGCGCTAAGAGCGCGCTATTTCCAGGCATTTGGCCTGAGCTGTGGCATAAATTTCTCCGCTCGGGTTTTTGGCTTGCGCGGATAAGGAAAGAAGTCGACCTTTTCTTCCCATTAAATGACCCTCCAGGAGCACTTTTTGGCCTACCGGGACGCTTTTCTTGAGCCGAACGGTTAGTTCCGCCGTCATGGCTGGCAAACCCTCTTTCCAGGCTAAATTAACCATCATTTCATCGAGCAGCATGGCCACAAAGCCTCCATGAGTGATATTTTTGTAGCCCTGATGCTCTTTTTTAAAAACAATTTCAGCCGTTAAATGGCCTGGTTTGGTATGAGAAAAATCGAGTTTAAAACCGGCTGGATTCTTTTTACCGCACACAAAACACATGTGGTCATCTTCAAGCTTGGGTGTCATGGTTTGGGTGTAAAAATAGGCTTTGTGATGGCTAGAAGTTCCTTGTGGATTTTGCCGTTAGAGGCCAAAACATCCCCATTTTCCAAATAATCGCCTCTCCCCCAAACATCCGTAATCCTCCCCCCCGCCTCTTCAATTAAGAGAGCACCGGCGGCAATATCCCAGGGGGAAAGGTTGATTTCCCAAAACCCCTCAAACCGGCCGCAGGCCACGTAAGCCAAGTCCAGTGCCGCGGAACCTCCGCGCCGCATGCCAGCGCTGGCCAGCGAAATTTTTTTTAAAGAATCCATGTATTCCTCAAAACG
>JAHFFM010000095.1 GCA_023247935.1 Candidatus Omnitrophota bacterium
GCCGCCCGTTTTGAAAATCCATATGACTATGATAAGATTCTGGAAAATGACAGGCTGAATGTGACCGGCTTGTCTTCATTCGCGCCCGGCAAGCCGCTGACGCTTGAAATCATTCACGCCGATAAACCCGCGGAAAAAATTTCACTCGCGCATTCTTTTACGGAGGAACAAATCGCCTGGTTTAAGGCCGGTTCCGCGCTTAATCTGATGAAGGGAAAATAGGAGGTCGTTGATGTCCACGCAAACACAAATGCCGAAAGTTTCCAAAACCGCCAAAGTTGGAACGCTTCAAAACGGGCTTTCGGTTAAAAAGTTTATTCAGCATCATTACCGCCATTTTAATTCCGCCGTGGTTGTGGACGCCGCGCAAGCCTATATCGATCATCTGGAATCTGGCGGGAAAATGTTTGTGACGCTTGCGGGTGCTATGTCCACCGGTGAGCTCGGCATTTCGCTTGCGGAAATGATTCGCGAAGGAAAAGTACACGGCATTTGTTCGACGGGTGCCAATTTGGAAGAGGATATTTTTAATCTCGTGGCGCATGATCATTATCGCCGCGTTCCGCATTATCGCCATTTGACCAGCGAAGAAGAAGTGGGTCTCCGTGACCAGGGCTTAAATCGCGTGACGGATACCTGCATCCCCGAAGAAGAAGCCATGCGCCGCATTGAACGCCAGGTTTTAAAATTTTGGCAAAAGGCTGATAAAGAGGGGAAGCGGTATTTTCCTTACGAATACATGTACCAGCTTCTCAAGAGCGGAGTCATCGAAGAGTTTTATCAAATTGACCCGAAAGATTCCTGGGTGGTGGCTGCCTGTGAAAAAAACATTCCGATTTTTACGCCTGGCTGGGAAGACTCCACGCTTGGGAATATTTTTGTGGCCAATGTGCGCCGCAAAGAAGTGGCCTCATTTCATGTCGTGAAATCCGGCGTTGAGCATATGGACGCGTTGATTGACTGGTATTTTGAGAGCAGCAAAGCCAAGCCGATTGGATTTTTTCAAATCGGTGGCGGCATTGCCGGGGATTTTCCGATTTGCGTGGTGCCGCTTATCCAGCAGGATTTGAAGCAGCCATGCAAATTATGGGGCTATTTTTGCCAGATATCCGATTCTACCACTTCTTACGGCTCATACAGCGGAGCCGTACCCAATGAAAAAATCACTTGGGGTAAGCTGGATGGAAATACGCCCCGCTTTGTGATTGAGTCCGACGCGACCATTGTCGCGCCGCTCATGTTCGCGTATATACTCGAAAAATAACAGTGCCTTTCGAACAAGCTCTCCAGGAAACATCTGAAATTCCCGTAAGGGTTCGCCGGTCGCAAATTGCTGGCGAAAATTTCATTGTGGATACGAAGTTTCAAGTGATCCATGAAGATGAAGATATTCTCATTCTGGATAAACCTTCGCCGCTGGCCGTTCATCCCGTCGGCGCTTATTCTGAGCTGAATCTTCATTCTCTTTTAAAAAAAGACAAGCGCTGGAGAGATTCCCAAATACGTTTCGTGCACCGTTTGGACGCGGAAACCAGCGGTGTGATTTGCGCGGCCAAAACCGCGGAAGCGGCAAGGGCCATGGGAATTCAATTTTTAGAAGGCTTGGTTGAAAAAAAATACCGCGCGCTGGTATTCGGCGTGCCGCCGCACGCGGAAGGCATTATCACTTTTCGCCTTGGAAATGATTCAAGCTCCGGGTTTCAGACATTTCGTGTTCATGATGAACTGAATGGAGAAGAGGCGGTTACGCGTTATCACATGATTTTTACCACCGGAGTTTATTCTTGTCTCGAGCTGGTCCCAATGACGGGGCGCACGCATCAGCTTCGCGCGCATTTATCACTTTTGGGAAATCCGATAGTGGGGGACAAAATTTATTTGGATTTAAACATCTTCAAGGAATACGTTCTTGGCGGCTTAAATGATGAGATGCTCAAGAAATTAAAACTCGCGCGGCTGGCTTTGCATGCCACTTCGCTTCGTTTCCGGCATCCCCGCACCAATGAAGAAGTTCAGTTTGTTTCCCAAGCGCCTCAATTTTTATTGAAAGTTTCCGCATGACCCCTTCTTTTTCTTCCCGGCGCGCTCAGAAAGTCTTCGGAACTTTTAAGCAAGACTTGGCGGAGCTGATGGAAGACAATTTTCCTGCGGGCGCTGAAAATGAAATTTTGCGCGACATGCTGTTTAATCTAGGAAAACTTCGCGCGGAAAAACTCGATATTCTGGAGCTCCGGCTTTTAAACACCGCGTTTGCCGAGTTGCGTTATGCGCTGAAAGTATTCAAGCCTTATCGTTTGGTTCCCAAAGCGGCGGTATTTGGCTCCGCTCGTCTTAAGCCGAATCATCCGGATTTTAAGCTGGCCGAAGCCTTTGGCCGCAAATTGGTTAAAAAAGGCTGGATGCTGATCACGGGCGGCGCTTCCGGAATTATGGAAGCGGCCATGATAGGCGCCGGCGCGAAGAACAGTTTTGGACTCAATATCATGCTTCCGTTTGAGCAGCAGCCGAATCTCACGATTCGCGGAAATGAAAAGCTGATTAATTTTAAATATTTTTTTACGCGCAAATTGATGTTTTTGAAAGAATCAGAAGCTACTGTGCTTTTTCCCGGAGGCTTCGGTACTTTTGATGAAGGGTTTGAATCTTTTACTTTGGTTCAGACCGGGAAGGCGAGACCAAGGCCTTTGGTCTTGGTCGATACGCCGAAAAGTGTTTTTTGGAAATCTACACTTACATTGCTTAAAAAGAATTTGCTTGGCGGTGGTTTGATTTCTCCTCAAGATTTGTCTTTGATGCAGCATTGTCAGGATGCGGACAAAGCGGTTGATGAATTGATTCAATTTTACAAAAATTATGATTCTTCGCGTTTTTTAAGGGATCAATATTTGATAAGGCTTAAAAAACCTGTTTCCGATAAGGCCCTGGAAGAGATCCGCAGGCGCTTTAAAGATATCGTTTCGAAGGGGAGTTTTGAACGTTTGGACGATTTACCAGAAGATGACCACCCGGACAGCTCGCTTCACCGGATTGTGTTTAGTTTTGACCGTTCCAGCTATGCCCGCCTTCGCCAATTGATCGATTATTTAAATACCCTATAAATTTAAGTATATTTCCGGTTTAGGTTGACGGCCCGAACGGCATCTTGTATGCTTATATCTTCACTAAACCGGTTTTTACCCACGAAACCCTCGGAATAAGAAGGAATAGATCTGATATGAAACTTTTTTTGAAACATCGTTTGGCGGTATTGGGAATGGCAATTGGTTTAACCTTTATGTCCGGCTTGGCGTTGGCCGGAGGCGGTCCCGAAGAAGCGGACGCGCCTTCAACGAGCGCCGCCTCTGATGATTCCAAGAGCGCGTTAGGCCAATTCCAGACAGAAACGGCGCCCTTACCGGCTATGACAGGCGCTTCTCAGCCATTGAACAGCGTCCCAACGCCCGTTTCTCCCGCTGAAGATTTAAGCGCTGCTGTTTCTAATTCAAACGCCTCCGGAGCGAATTTCCCTAAAGCCATGACACCTCAAGATGAGGAAATGGCGAAAAAATTCCAATGGTGGCCAACGGATGCCCAGCCAGCCCCTGTTAAAGACAACAATCGTAGCGGTTATTGGTGGTGGCCTGATAGACCCGGAAGCCCTTCCCTTGAAAAGCTTTGGGGTAACCAAGGTTTTGTTTACGTCCGTAAAATCATATTTGATTACAAAGATGAAACCGTCCAAACGCCTCAGGGTCCCATGAAACCTTCTTTGGTTATCAAACGGATCATTAAAAATGTCAGAGTTTATTTTGATTATGATAAAGCGGAATTGCGCGATGACGCGATTGATATTCTTCAAAAAGCCGTGTTTACCTTAAACGCGAATCCGAAAGCGGATATTTTGGTAACCGGCAACGCGGACGTTCGCGGTTCCGAGCAATACAATCTTAAGCTTGGAGAGAAGCGCGCCGCTACCGTACAGAAATACTTGGCGAGTCAAGGCGTGACCTCTGAAAGAATCCGCATTTTAAGCCGTGGCAAATTGGATGCGCTTGCCCCAAAAAAAGATATCGTCGGCATGCAAAAAGACCGCAACGCGCAGTTTATGATTGCCGAAGTGGAAGAGGTTATGATCCCCGCGGATAAAGCGGATCTTTTTGAAAATCAGCAAATGGAAGAAAAGCAGGAATTGACCGGCCAAATCCGCGTAAGCACCAAAGATTATGTGATCAAGCCAGGAGACACACTCTGGGAGATCGCCAAGCGTGAGTATGGTGATGGAAAACAATGGAAAAGACTTTATGAATTCAATAAGGACGTGATTTCGAATCCCAACCGTCCCCGCAAAGGCACAAAAATACAGATTCCAATTGAATAATCTCGATAAGGAGACGAATTATGGAAAATAGAACTTTAACGCAAGCGGAATCACAAATATCCGAATCTAATTTTTTATCCAAAGTTTTTATGTGGATGGCGTTAGGCTTGGCGGTTTCGGCCGGAGGTTCTTTTTGGATTTTATCTCAGCCGGAACTTTTGACGACCCTTCTTAAAAATAATTGGGTGTTTTTTGGCCTTATTTTTGCTGAGCTTGGATTGGTGATGTGGCTTTCTATGGCCATTTACCGGATGAGCGCAGGCACGGCTACGGCTCTGTTTTTATTTTATTCTTTTGTGAATGGAGTCACGCTTTCGCCGGTTTTCTTGATATACACCGGTGCGTCGATTGTTTCCACATTCGCCGTCACGGCCGGAACATTTTTGTGTTTCAGTGTGTACGGTTTAACAACCAAAAAGGATTTAACTTCCGTCGGCGGTTTGATGACAATGGCCCTTTTTGGGGTTATTTTAGCAAGTCTCGTGAATGTTTTTTTGAAAAGCGCCGCTTTGAATTGGGTGCTCACATTCATCGCGATCGCGGTTTTTATGGGTTTGATCGCTTATCACGCGCAAAAGTTGAAACGTATTTATGCGATGGGTTTTGAAAGCGAAGAAGCGCAAAAAAAAGTGGTGATTATCGGGGCTTTGTCTTTGTACCTTGATTTCGTCAACCTTTTTCTTCAACTCTTGAAACTTTTTGGCAAAAGAAGAAACTAGTTTAATTTAAAATGATTTTTTGGGGAGCCGGTTTATAGCCGGCTCCCTTTTGTTGTATAGAAAGCAAATCAGCCTCATGTCGCTTGTCTTAAAGAAAGTCGATCGTCCCCGCGAATTAAAATGGTACCAAGCCGCCTCCATGCTTTATGGCGATTGGGGCACTTCCAAAGCCTACGTCTTGGGGTTAGCTTTTGCGATCGCCGGGCACGCTTCGCTTTTTTTTCTTTTTGCCATGAACGTTTTGGTTATCTTGATCGGTTTTTGTTACACCATCATTTGTAAGGCCTATCCTGACGGCGGGGGAGTATATTCTTCGGCAAGGCATATTTCCAAAACTTTGGCGGTCGTGGGAGCGCTTTTGCTGGTGGCCGATTACGTTGTCACGGCGTCTTTGAGCAGTGTGGACGCTTTTCATTACCTCAATTTGCCTCATCCGCAGCTATGGGCGATCGGCGCTTTGGTCTTAATTGGGCTTATCAACATTCTAGGTCCTACAAAAAGCGGAAATATTGCTACTGTTATCGCCATTTTTACTATCGGCTGTTTGATCATTTTGTGCGTTGTGGTGGCTCCGCATATCCGCGAAGTTAAAATCTCCATGCCCCAAGGTTCTTTTTTCAGCAACTGGCGCATGTTTGTGGGAATAGTTCTGGCGCTTTCGGGAGTGGAGGCTATTGCCAACACCACCGGCATCATGGTGGAACCGGTTAAAAAAACCGCTAAGCACGCTATTTATACCGTGATGTTCGAAGTTGTTGTCGTCGCTTTGATTCTTGGCGCCGCGATGAATGCCATTCCCGGATTAGAGAATCACGCGGAAGACATGATTCGCGTGATTGCGGAACATTACATTGGCCCATCGTTCGGGAAAATCATGGCATTTTCTCTTTGCTTTTTGCTGCTCGCCGCCTGCAATACGGCCATCATGGGCTTAATCAGTATTTTGTTTTTAATGTCCAAAGACAAGGAACTTCCGTCGATTTTCAGCTCTCTGAATCGGTTTGGTATGCCCTGGTTCAGCCTGCTTATTGCCGCGCTTGCCCCCATTTTGGTTCTTTGTTTGGAAAGTAATGTCACACATTTGGCCGCGCTTTATGCCATTGGAGTGGTGGGGGCCATTGCTATTAATTTAACTTCATGCACCGTCAATCGCGAGTTGAGCCTTAAAAAGGCTGAAAGATTTGTTTTGGGCGTTGCGGCGGCGGTGATGATTTTAATTGAAATGACGATTATCGCGGAAAAGCACAACGCCGTTATTTTTGCCGGGTGTGTTCTTGTGGTTGGGCTCGCGGCCAGGTCTTTGGGAAAATGGGTGGAAAAGGTCAGAGTTGTTGTTCCGGCCGTTCTTGGCGTGAATGTGCTGACAGTGGAAGAAGCCAAGGATTTGATGCCGCTTTACAAAGGCTCCACACTTGTTGCCGTGAAAGCCCTCAGCCTGCCTTTGTTGGAGGAAGCCGCTCTCCACGCCAAGGGCAAAGGAGAGAGCGTGATTTATGCGCTTTACGTGGAAGAAAAGCCGCCGGGTTGGGCTTATCCCACAGAAGTGGAGCCTTCATTAATCGCCGTCACGACTCTTAATGAAGCAGTTTTGCAATTAGAAAAATTGGGGATTACGTCGGTTCCATTATGGACTTTGGCTGAAGATCCCGGAGCGACAATTGTGAAGACTTCGAAAGAATTGGGTTTAGATACGGTGATGATTGGGGCTACAAAACGCGGAGCGCTTGAACGTTTGCTGCGCGGAGAAGTTTTGAAAACCATTCATCAGCAGCTGCCCAGTGAGAAGCGATTGATTATTTGTAATTAGATTTATAACAGGAGGAGTGGGGATGAGTTGTGGGTAGTGAGGCGAGGGTGTGAGTGGGGAACTTGCATTTAAAATCCCCATCCTCACCCCCGACCCACTACTCACAACTCATCCACATCCTCTAACATAGGAGTCATTATGTCTACGTTGGTTTTGGTTCGTCATGGAGAATCCCAATGGAATTTGGAAAACCGTTTCACGGGCTGGGTGGATGTGCCTCTTTCTGAAAAAGGGGTAAAAGAAGCCAAATTCGCCGGAGAAAAATTAAAAAAAGAAAATATCAAGTTTGATGAAGCTTTTACTTCGGATTTGCAGCGCGCTCAAAATACGCTGAAGTTTATTTTGGAAGGGTTGAATCAGTCCTCCATCCCGGTTGAAAAAAATCAGGCCTTGAACGAGCGCCATTACGGCGATTTGCAAGGGCTGAATAAAGTGGAAACCGCTTTAAAATTCGGTGAAGACCAGGTCAAAGTTTGGCGGCGTTCCTATGACGTGGCGCCTCCGGGCGGGGAAAGCTTAAAA
>JAHFFM010000096.1 GCA_023247935.1 Candidatus Omnitrophota bacterium
ACCCATCGCTGATATCTCCGTTTGCGTTAAGCAGAAGTCCAGAAATATTTTTATCCCCTTTGTAGGTATCCTGACGTAAAAGAGCGGCCGTATCCTCTGTTCCATCATCAATAACATTGCGCGCGCGTTTTCTGCCTTCGTACCAAAAAACGGTTTTATTTTTTACAGTACCAGAAGAACTATAACTTTTCGTGTAATCAACAACTTCCCTTCCCTCAAACCCCACAAAAAAAGTTTCTGATTTTTTCCAACTTCCCCGGTGTTCAACGATCTCGTCACGGGTTAAACGGGTAGAACCATCAACGTCGTTGCGGGTTAAATTTTTGACCCCATATTGTGTCGTTAAGTCTAACCCTTTATCATCATTGCTGTTTCCGTAACTATAGACCGTGATGGATGAAGCATTAAGATTTGAGGAATAAGCGACCCCATAATCAATTCTTTCCTGACTCTGTTTGCCGCTGTAAAATGTCTCCGACTGGACAACATCCGAACTCTCACTTCCTCTGAATTTGATAACTTTGTCCAGATTTTGGCTGCTGTTGAGATTATAAACATACCTGCTTTCCGATTTGACGGTCAACCCATCAGATTTATATTCCGAAATAAAGCTGACTCTCTCATGGGAACGTGGTCCAAAGTAGACCGTTTTATTTTTTTTCATCCTCTGATTATTTAATTCTTCCGTAAAATTGATGGTCATGTTGTCAGCCTGATAATGATACTGGACCGTGGACCTTAAGCCGGCTGGCCCATAATTTTTAATTTCCTTGATATGCGTTTCTTTTAATCCGTTTGCTTTTGGTTCATAAAATGTTTCATTCAGCATGATTTGATTGTTATTTTGAACCGAATAAGACGTCACCTTGGCTAAAACGCCATCGGCATAGGTATAATCTGACTCGCGATTGTCAAATAGAACTTTTTGTGCCAGATTGTCCGTGTTATCGGCGCTGTAAATAAACGTCGTTGCCTTGGTTAAGTTGTACTTCGTTCGATTGAAGTCGGGTTCGACTTCCACCGCGGCGACAGGGACCTGGTCGTGAATCAAATACACGTTGTCCAAATCAGAATTCCCATCCACGTCGTAGGCAAAAATATAGGCGCGGTCCAACTTTCCATCCCCATTGGCGTCAACCTCACCGTTTTCATTGCCCAACACCACAGCCTGAATGACGCCCTCACTATTTTTGTAAACCGTCCCGCGCAGAACGCCTTCATCCACTTCTCTGGCGACCTCATTGGGATCCATCGGTGGAATGCCCAAATCTCCGGTTGAAATATCATTCTGCGAGATCGTCCCGAGAATTTTCTCTTTGCCTTTGGGACCTTCATATTCGGTGCGTGTCTTTGCCGTCAGTCGTTTTAAATCAGCATCCTGAATGGTCCCGCCTTTGAGTATCCGGTTCAGAATATCCGCCGGCAAATCCTGGGAATCATAGGAATTTACATAATCAATCTTGCGCTTGGCGCCCCTGCCCGCATAAACATATTTTTGGACATTGATAATTTCCTGGTCCAAATTGTACTCATCAACACTGTCTACAAATTCTCTGCCCTTAGGGCCGCGATAAAGGCTGGCGTTGACCAGGTCTCCATTTCCCCGTTTGGTTTTTTCATCCAGCGTCGCCAAATCCCCGATGTAATAGCCCTCCACACTTCTCAACGCGTGCCGGCCCGCCCCATAAATGTAGTCTTTTCGGTCCGTCGCTTCTTCCCGGGCCAAAATCCCGTCTACGTTGTCATCCTCAAAATCGGAAAGGATGTTGCTGATTTGCTCCTTGCCTTTGATGTTGCCGAAAAAATCAGTCACCTGATTGAGTTCGCCCCTGCCACGGGTCATTTTTTCCTCAAGCGTTCCCAAACCAGTCACGTCATAGGAAACAGTTTCATTCAACGCGGCATTTTTATCGGAGCTGTCATAGGCATAATCCGTCCTCGTTCCAAAAAGACGGTTTCCGTCCCTGTCAAAATAATAATCGCTCAAAACCATCGACACACGCGCGTCTTTTTCGCTTCCTTCATAAATTGTCCGATTAGTAAGGCGGCCTTCGCTTAAAATCATTTTAAATAATTCATCGTCCGACAAACCACTCAGATATTCCTTGATCAGAATATTTAAGGCGGACTGTTCATCCATCTGTATTTTTCCGGCATGTATCAAAACTTGCAGAACCTCCGTGATATCCAATCCGGCAAAAATATCTTCTTGGGTCAGAGACGCGAGAATCCCTTGAGCGGTCTGTCCCGCAGATAATGTGAGAATAGATTGGGAGCCCAGGAATTGGACCAATTCATTGGAAGATAGAAATTTAAGCAAATCCTGCGCCGTCAAAGCGCTCAGGATGGATTGGGAATCTTTTGTCAGAAGCGACTGCGCATCCATCGTTTCCAAAAGTTTTTGATTGGTAAGTCCTCCTAAATCAATTCCCAAATCAGTGAGCTTCTTTTTGATATCATCCGCTGTCTGTCCGTCTTTCAAATAACCGTCTGCCTCGAGAAATGACAAAAATTCGTCCTGCGAAAGCGCCGTCAAAACGTCACTGATATTAAATTTAGACAGCGTGTGTTCCGCGTCTTCGGCAATGAACCCCTTGGAATAAAGCATTGTTAGAAATTCTTTGGCGGACATAGAGTCAAGAAGCTCTTCTTTGGAGAGGCCGTCCAAAATCGTGTTCACGTCGCCGGACAAAAGGCCTTTGCTTTTTAAAGTATTCAAAAGGTTCGTCGGCGACATCCCGTCCAGCTGATCGGAAACGAGAAGAACCTTCAAATCCGCATCACTCATGTTAAAATAATTGCCTTTGACGAATTCCTTGAAATCGGTAATGTCGTAATCATTCACGTTTTTAAGCGTCTTTCCATCGTACTCGTACAACGTCAGCATCGTGGGATCATTTTCATCATCATATTCAGATAAACGGTAAGAAATCTGCTCTTTGCCTTTTTCGCCCTTGTACACCTGGATAGAAATAAGATCGCTTTCAGCGAAGAGGCCCTCATCCGGTTTTACTTTGAGGGTTTGTCTGCCCTTTCCCTCAATCACATAATCTTTCACTTCGAGCAAAGTCCCATTGCCGTCGTAATGATAGTAAGAAATCTCAGTGGGATTGTTGTCAGCATCGTCAAACGCGGAAACCACATGGGACACGTGGTTTTTATCCCCTTTTCCCTCAAAAAATGTCTCACTGACAACCATGCTGTCGTCCAAGGCGGCCTTGTTGACCTTGTCATAACCGCCCCTGAATTTCTCCTTGTCGCTACCCTCGATGTCCTGGGGTTTGTCGACAAAATTACGGAAATTTTTGTCACTGATATCGTATTGCGTAATAGACGCCAGATTGCCACTCTTGTCGTATTCGTAAACATTCAGCGTCGTGGGATCACCATTTTCATCGGGGTCTGTGAGCGTGTATTGCAGGGGATCGCTGTCTCCGCCGGTGCGGCGTTCATCGTCGTCAAAACCAGGCCTTTTTTTACGCAGTCTGGCGGTCAACTCCGCATCGAGAGAACGCTGGAGGTCACTGCTGTCTTCTTTCTGCTGAACAATGTCTTCGTGATTTTTTTGCTGTTCAAGGAGATAACGGGGAAGAAAACTACTGTCCTTCTGGCGTTCACGTTGGAGACGAAAATCTTCGGCATGCGCGACTTCTTGTGAAAAAAAAGACAAAACGACCAAGGCCGCCACAGCGCGAAGTTTTGTTGAATAGCGGCTTTTGAAAAGTTTTTCTGTTGAGGTGCTTTGTTCCACGTTCCGCATTAAAGTCTTATATTATTCTACGCCCCTTTTTGGTGAAGTTTAATCCCTTAAAACAATTTAAAAATGGCCCTTTAATAAATTTTTTATAACATTTCAAACCACTCTATTTAAAAACTTAATAAAACTTATGTGCGACAACAAATTATGCCATTATTTTACTCGGTAATCAATAGAAAGCAGTATAAATTTATTTCGATAAATTAATAGAATGATAATTTAGATTTTAGGTTATTTCTGGCTCTTAAACCTGAAAGGGGTGATGCTTTTTTTGAGATTTTGAAACAGGGGATAAATATTAATTTTTGGTCTACTAATAAATTCACCTATATTTTCAAAAATAATATAAAAAGCCGGAGTTACCATGAGCGTCAAAACCGTCGAACTGACAATGCCCCCAATAACAGTTAACGCCAATGGTGACCATAGGTTAGCGCCTTCTGTTTTATCCAGAGCCATGGGCACAAGCGCCAAAGAGGTGGTGCAGACCGTCATCAAAATGGGCCGCAAACGGTCTCGATTGGCTAAAATGGCCGCACGAACCGAACTGTTTTTTTTGCGGTAATAATTGATGCGGTCCAAAAGCATGATGGAGTGATTTACCACAATTCCCGCCAGCATCATCATTCCCAGCATGGCGCCCACCCCGCGTGTTTTGGGTCCCAGGTGAAGCGCCACCACGGCCCCGGTCAGGGCCAAGGGCACCGCGGCCATGATTAAAATCGGCTGATGCCACGATTCAAAAAGAGACGCAAGCACAAGATACACCAAAATAAGATCAAACAAAATCATGACTTTCATCTGCGCGCTTGATTTGATAAGTATCGGATAATCCCCGCCCACACGGTAAAAATAATCTTCTGGAAATGGGATGTCCTGCAGTTTCGCTTTGGCCTGATCCACCACCTTGCTGAGCGCCACTTTGCCGACGTTGGAGCTGACTTGAATCATGCGGTATTTATCTTTGCGCCAGATTTCGCTGGGGCCAAGGCCAAATTTAAAATCGGCTACCTGGTCTAAAAGGACGGGGTCCTGCTCCTTGTTGGCCAGGACCAATTTATGCAAATCCTTGAAAGTCTTGCGGTATTTTTCATCAAGCCTCGAGATCGTCTCGACCTCATTGCCCTCGGTATGATACACCGTCGCGCGCAGTCCGCGCATCTGGCCGTGAATCTGATTGGCGACTTCGTTGACATTCATGTCGTGAAACGCCGCTTTTTTCTTGTTTACCAGGACTTGCATTTCCGGACGACCCTCACGCATGCGGATTTTGGTGTCGGTCAGGCCTTTGATGCCCTCGAGGCGATTGGCGATCGCGATGGCAAGCTCCCTCAATTTTTCATAACGATAACCAAAAACCTCAATGATAAGTTCCTTGGTCCCGATTTGTTCTTCTTCCTGAAAATAAATGAAAGCAGGCTTCATTTTGTCGGTCTCTTTGCGGATAGCCTCTTCGACCTCCTTGACCGTGCGCTTTCTCATCCCGGCGCCGACCAACTCAACATAAATTTTAGAGGACCAGCCTTCGATACGAGAGCTGATATTTTTTACCTCGGGGATGGTTTTGACAACTGCCTCCACTTTTTTGACAATTTTATCGCTGGCTTCCAGGCGCACACCGGTAGGCATCTCGACAAAGATCGTGAATTTATTCTGTTCGGTGCTTCCCAGATATTCGCTCCCCAGCTGGAAAAAAAAGAAAAAGGAAAGCGCCACGATCACCGAGCACGCCAGGAGCACCCACCAGCGGTTGCGGATGGAACGAAACAAGAACCTTCTCTCCCAGAGCGAGAATTTTTTAAAACCGGAATCCCCCTGTTTCTCCTCATGAACGTTTTGAAACTCAAATCCGGCGACAAAAGCGGGCCTTGAACACATCATGGGCACGAGAGCGATCGCACAAACCACAGAGACCAAAAGCGACGAAACCACGGTGAGCGCCATCCCCGAATACAATTTTTGAAGTTCCTGTCCGGTAAACGCCAAAGGCAAAAAGACAATGACACTTGTCAGCGTCGAGGCAATAATAGCCAGATACATTTCTTCACTGCCCCGAACAGCGGCGGGAATAATCGCTTCGCCGCTTTCTCTTTTTTTTAAAATATTCTCAAACACGACTATCGAATTATCGACCAGCATGCCGGCGCCCAGCGCCATTCCGAAAAGCGTCATGACATTCACCGTCAGGTTCGCGCTGTGCATAAATATAAACGTCCCCACAATGGACACGGGGATCGGGAGAGTCATGATAATGATGGATCGAAACTTCGGGTAGACCACCAGCGACGCCAGCAAAATGAAAAAGTAAATGTAAAGCACCCATCCCTTGATAAACAGCGTGATAAAAATGAGCCCCAGCACAAAAAAAAGCGCTTTGCGGCTCAATTTAAACAGAAAGAGAAAAAAGACGAGAATGATGAGAACTATCCCCTGGAGCAGGGATTCCTGAAGATTCTCTATGGCTTTTTTGATAAATTCCGCCTGGTTGGAGGTCACGACAAGATGGATGTCTTTGGGCAATTTTTCCTTGAGAAAATCCATCTGCGCGAGAATATCTCTTGAGACATTGATGGTATTTTTTGTGCTCTCTTTTTGAATGTAAAGCGTCACCACCGGTTTGACGTTGAGCCGAGAAAGCTCCTGCGGATCCAAAAACGAGTCCTTTACCGTGGCGACGTCCTTCACACGAATGACGGATCCCTCGGGACTGCGGCGGAGGGCCATTTCCCGGATCTGGTCGATGGTTTCAAATTCTCCCATCGTACGCACCAGAAAAAAAGTATGCGGTTTGTCAATTTGCCCCGAGAGGAGGTTGAGGTTGTTGGAGCTCAAAGTGCCCGTGACTTCATCGAGAGGAATTCCGTAGGAGGCGAGCTTGGTCTGGTCGGCCTCGACAAGGATTTTTCTTTCGCGGCCTCCCGCGATTTCGACGTTGGCGACGCCGGGCACGCGCTTAAACGCTTCCTTCATCTGCAAATCGACGATTTTCCTTATCTGCTCGGTTGAGCGGATCTCGCTGGTGGCCGCGATCGTGACCACCGGCACGTCTCCCTGTTTAAATTCGGCAATGACCGGTTTTTCGATCTCTTTGGGAAGTTTATTTTTAATCTTGGCGAATTTTTCACGGACCTCCAGCGCCGCAAAATTCATGTCCGTGCCGGGATTAAAGCTCAAAACAACCGTCGACTCCCCCTCTTTGGAAATAGAGAGCAACTGCTGAAGATCCGACACCGTCGAAACCGCGTCCTCCACAAGACGCGTGACCTGGGACTCCACCTCAGTAGGGGGAATACTGCCGCGCACATTGATGATGATGCTGATTTCACCGAACGACGTGTTGGCATAAAGCTCCACCGGAAGCTTGCTCAAGGAAACAACGCCGAAGAGAAGGATGATAGCCGTCACCATCCATACGGTGACAGGCTTTTTAATCGATAGGTCGGGAAGACTCATTTACGCTGAAACAGTTTCATCTCGTAACTGCCCACATACAGAGCCGGCACCACGACCAACGTCAGAAATGTCGCGACAAGCAATCCGCCGATCACCGTGATCGCCATCGGCGCCTGAAGTTTCGAACCTTCATCGACACCCATGGCCAGCGGGACCAGGCCTATCGCCGAAGAAAGAGCCG
>JAHFFM010000097.1 GCA_023247935.1 Candidatus Omnitrophota bacterium
CGGTTAAATACATTCAAAAGCAGGGCTCAACTCAAAGTCACGAGTACGCCGAACGTTTCAAGTGTTCACGCGACACGGCTGTCCGGGATCTAAATGAGCTTGTTGAGCGTGGCGTTATCATAACGCAGGGTGCTGGCCCTCAACTTCGGTACGTCTTAAAATAAGAACGGCCAAAGCTGGCTATTGGGAGATTTTTCCCAACCGAAGGAAGAGATTGCTGGTTTATAAATTCTTATCAAACTATAACATCTCTTAAATTAATTATATTCTAATTGACAATCCATCCGGTTATGTTAAAATAAAATTCCTTTTTAGCACTTAAAGTAATTGCTTTAAGCGATGCAAGCGCGGCAAGTGTTTTAGGCTAAAGCATGCGTCGTTGCGAGAAGGAGCGAAGCGACGACGAAGCAATCTTTGTGCATAGATTGCTTCGCAATGATGGAGAATATTATGCCAAGCCGTAACGGGCAATACATCACAGCTAAAGACATTTCAAAAAAATTCAAAGTCGCTTATCCCACCATCAACCATTACACCAACCTCGGATTTTTATCTATTGTTCGCCGCGAAGGAAACAAACGGCTATATAATGGTAAAGAGGTCAAGCTGCGGTTGAGCCTGATTTCGAAAATGGTAAACGAAGGTTATCCGCTTCGATTGATTCGAAAGAAATTAATCGGAAAGGAGGGAGGGTTATGAGTTATTACCGCGCGCTGGGTTTTGAGCGGGAGCCTTTTTCCACGAGTCCGGACCCGGAATTTTTCTATTCTTCACGCGAGCATGACCGTGCTTTTACCAATGTGCTGATTGAACTGCGTCTCAAAAGAGGTTTGAGCGTGGTTTTGGGGGACGTGGGAACGGGGAAGACCACGCTTTCGAGGAAGCTCGTGCAGGATTTGAGAAAAAGAGATGATTGTATTTTCCATATCATGCTCGATCCTTCCTTTGAAAATCGCAGTCTTTTCATGCATTCCATTGTGAAAAATTTCGGCATTCCTTTGGAGGCAGGTTCGCAAGGGCCTACGCTCACGGATTTGCGGGAGGCGACGGAGCGGTTTTTATTTCAAAAGGGCGTGGTGGAAAATAAAAGCGTTGTTCTCATTATCGACGAAGCGCAAAAGCTGGACCCGATGTCCATGGAAGCGCTGAGGCTTTTGCTGAATTATGAGACAAATCAATTCAAGCTTTTGCAGCTGGTGTTGTTGGGTCAGAATGAGCTTTTGACGTCCATTCAGCAAATTCCAAATTTCATGGACAGAATCAGCTTTAAAACCCGCTTGAATCCGCTGGATCTTGAGGAAATGAAGGAGCTTATTTTTTTCCGGATCGAGCAGGCGGGTTATCGTTCGAAAATGGACCTTTTTTTGCAAGATGCTTTGAGTGAAATTTATCAATTTACGAAAGGTTACCCGAGGCAGGTGACCATGTTATGTCATAAGGCGCTTAAAACCATGCTTATGCGCAATAAATCCGTCGTGGATAGAGCATTGGTCAACGACATTCTCGAGGAAGAGGTACAATTCGGATGGCAGAGGACAAACAGGCTACTCCAGAACAGCAGCTTCTAAAGCTGATTGAGGGCCAGCAAAAGGGCGGTGGAACAGCCGCTTCTGAGAAGTCTTCCGGCGTCAAACGTCCGGGCGCGCCTTCTTTCATTTCTAAAATTTCAGGCGCTTTTCTGGGGTCATTTTCTTTTTGGAAGCGTAAATCCAAAAAGAAAACGCACCGCAAGCATTTATCTTTCGGGATTGCCGAGGTAAACAAAATTTTGATGGGCGTGACGGTTCTTTTGGCGGTTTATGTGGTGTTTGACGCGGTCGCGTCCGCGCGTAATTTGCAGCGTCCGCCGAATTTTGCGCCTCCCAAAGAAATGCGGACCGCTTTGAAGAAAGAAGCTGCCGCGCCGCTTGAGGAGACTTCTTATTATTTGCAGAAAATGTCCTCCCGGGATATTTTTCAAGAAGGAAAAAAAGAGGAGAAGCCGAAAGACGAAGGCCCTGCGCAGGTAGTCGCGACGGAAACGGCGGAAGCCATACAAAACCTGGCCCTGGTTGGTATTTCCTGGTCGTCAAATCCGGACGCCATTATCGAGGACAAGGGGCATCAAAAGACTTTTTTTGTGAAGCGCGGTCAAATGGTCGGGGATGACGTGAAGGTGGAAGCTATTTTTAAGGACCATGTCGTGGTGACCTACGATGATAAGGAATATGAATTGAGATGAAGAAGACGATTTCGTCCTTCGCGATGTTATTTTTTTGTTTTATCGCTTTTTCCGGCGTGGTTTGGTGCGCGGATGAAGAGGCGGCGCAAGTTCCTTCGAATCCGCAGGGGGATGCTTCAAGTTCAGAGCCGGAAGCGGCGCCTGAAGCCGCTCCCGCAGGAAGTTTTACATCCGCAGCTCCTTCGTCCGAAGAGGTGCCAGCGGATCAGCATTTGAAATCAAGTGCGATGGGGTTGGATGAAAGAGTGTCGCTTGATTTGAGAAATATTGAAGCGGCTGACGCCTTACGCTTTTTGGCCCAAAAAGGTGGCTTAAATCTGGCGATTTCGAAAAACGTTTCCGGTCGCGTCCAGCTTCTTTTGAATGACGTTCCAATCCGCGACATTCTCGACATTATTTTGATCACCAATGCCCTGGCTTATGAAAAAATCGGCGACGTGTATTACATCATGACGGAAGTGGAATACAAAGAAAGGTTCGGCCGCAAATTTTCAGATACCCGCCAAATCAAAGTATTTAAGCTGAAATACGCGGTGCCTGATCAGGTGTTTTCATTATTCGACGTTTTAAAGAGTGAAATAGGCCGCATTTTGGTGGATCCTGAATCGGGAACGGTTTTGGTTATGGATACCGCGCAAAACGTGGAAAAAATGGAAAATGCTTTGAGTTCCATGGAGCAGAAAAAAGCCGTGAAAGTTTATCCGCTGAAGTACGCTAAAGCCGTCGACGTGGAATCGCGCCTTAAAACGAGATTGGACGCCAAGAAAGTGGGTTCCGCGGTGGCGGATGAACGAACCAACAGCGTTATCGTGGATACTTTGCCCGAAAGATTGGATGAAATCGATAAGATTGTGTCTTCTTTGGATGAAAAAACCCGCGAAGTTTTGGTGGATGCTAAAGTGGTGAAAGTCACGCTTTCCAATTCATTGGATGCCGAAGTCAAATGGGAAGGGCTTTATAAACAATTCATCAAGCGTTCCGAATTTTTTCTTGGCAACCACGCTTTTGACGCTTTGGCCAGAACCGGTAAAAGCACCGTGGATGATTTTGTGAAAATCGTGCCAACCACCACGCCGGGGCAGACGGCAAAGAACGTCCTGACAGAAAATCTTGTTTTTGGTACTATTGGCGAGGATAACTTTGAGGTGTTGATGAATTTTTTGAGGACAATCGGGCAAACCAAGATTTTATCGAACCCGAAAATCGCTTGCGTTTCCAGTCAGGAAGCCAAAATTCTGGTAGGTCAAAAGCAGGCTTACGTCACGACAACCACGACAACCTCTTCGGGCGGCGGCAGCACTGTTGCCGAAAACGTTACCTTTATCGATGTTGGTATTCAGTTGGCCGTAACTCCTATCGTGAACGACGACGGCTTTGTGACCATGAAGATCAAGCCTGAGGTTTCAAGCGTGGGAGACCAATTGATCACGCCTTCCGGAAACACAATTCCGATTGTGGATACTTCTACGGCCGAAACCACCGTGATGGTCCGGGACGGGGTTTCTATTATGATTGGCGGTTTGCGCCGCGACGAGAAAAGCGAAACAAGGAAGAAAATTCCAGTGCTGGGCGACATTCCGTTTTTAGGCGCGCCGTTTAATTCTTTCAATAATGATACGTCGCATACTGAGCTTTTGATTTTGATTACGCCGCATATTGTTTATGGAACCACTCTTGTGACGGGTGAAACAAAAGCGGTGGACCGTTTGTTTAAATCCTACTCCGATTACTCTACAAGTGTGGATATGAAAAAAGTGAATGTGTCGAAGGCGCCGAAACTTCCAAAAATTGACGTGCCCAGCGCCGATGTGGTCAAAGGCTCGCCCGTGAGGTCTTAATGCCAGATCCCGAACAGCTTTCTTCTCCGTTTGACGACCCGGCACCGACGCCGCCTCCACCTCCGCCGTCTCAATCTCCATTTCAATCCGCGTCTCAGACGAAATCGCCGGAGCCGCCAAAACGCCCTTCGAGTTTTACCCGTACATTTTTAATGGGCGTGATCGTATTGGCGATGACCGTGGCTGGAATGTCCGCGATTTATCTGATCCTGAAGCAATGGAAAAAATCGGGCAAAGACACGTCAGCAAAAACGCAGAAACTTGAGCAGGATTACGAGGAGCTTAAAAAGAAATATTCCGATTTGGAAACCGACCGCAATAACATTCTTTCGCAAACCAAAAATTTATTGCAGGAAAAAGCCAAGTGGTCGGAAATGGAAGAACAGCTTGAGAACCTCAGAAAAACAAACAAGGTTTTCATGCAGCAAAAAGAAAAGCTTTTGAACGAGAATCAAAGGTTGAAAGGGGAAATGTCATCCGTTTTGCAAAGTTTTGAAGGGTTAAAAGAGTCCTATCAGGAGCTTTTAACCAAACAGGAAGCCACGGATAAGGAAAACGCGACATTGAGGGATCTTTTAACCAAGCAAGTGCAAGCCGCCCCCGAATATCAGCTCTTGGATAGAGAAGCCAAGCGTTTGCGCGAAGAAAACGAGAAGCTTGGAGAGGTTATCTCTTCGATGGAGAGCAAGATCAAGAAGGCTCTGGACAGAATCAAGAAGGATCAGCAAAGAGAGATGAGCATGATTCATCAAATTCAAAACCAGAAGCAAATGTTCGATGCCATCCGCTCCCAAAACGAAGCTTTGTCCAAATCAAATCAGGAACTGAATGACCTGATTAACCAGGCTCCGGGACGAATCAAAGACATGGCCTCTCAGAACCAGGCGCTTTTGAAAGAAACCGCGGAAATGCATTACAACATGGCTGTTTTTTTCACGGAAAACAAACAATTCACCCAGGCCGAGCGCGAATATTTGAGGGCGCTTGATTTTGACCCCAATAATCTGAAAGTGCATTATAATCTTGGTTATTTATACGCGGAAGAATTAGAAAAGCATGACAAGGCCATCTATCATCTTGAAAAATATTTGCAAATAGACCCTAATTCCAAGGAATCTGAAGCAATTCGCAGCTATATCGCGACGCGGCAAATTTGGAATTTGGGCAGCAACAACACAGGGAAGAAGCGATAGGTTTTACAATTTAACGGTTTTTTACAGGAGGAGCCATGAAAAAAGCGTTTTTAATCATCATGTTGTTAATCTTCGGCGCTGGAAGCGCTTTTGCGGACAATTTTGGAATTTCTAAAAAAGATCGTCCCGCGGAATCAAAAAAAGCCGATAAGTCCGCTCCTTCGGCTCAAACGTCCCACGACGAGATAAAGAAAAAAATTGAAGAAAAGAAGAAAGAATTGAACGGTTCCGAATGGGAAGTGGATGTGACTTCCGGCGGTAAATCCATTGGGAAAGACACGTTTACGTTTCAGAACAGCCAGGTGACCTGCAAAACTTTGTCTGAAAAAGGGTATCCCGCCACCAATTATACCGTCAGCATTCCGGATGGAGGCGAAATGGGCACCTGGGAAACCATGCAAACCAGCTCCAAGGGTGCTGTGATGTTTATTCGAGCGGAATGGAAAGAAGGGGTGATGCGCGGAGTTATGAGCGAGCAGATTGAGGGAGGAAGCAAAGATTATAATTTTGCGAGCGTCAGCAAAACTGAAGTCCCTCCAACCACTGAAAAGAAAAAAGAAGAAGAGCCCGCGAAAACGCAAGAGCAGGCGGCCGCAGAAACCGCTCCTGATGTAGCTCCTTTTAATCCAGGAACTACGGAAGAGAAAAAGAAGTAAGTTTTAAAAATTAGCAATATTAAGCGATTTTAATCAATTAAAGAGTCTCTACAAAAGGCCTGATTCTCACTCCTAGAATCAGGCCTTTTTTATGCCCGTCTCTAACCTTTTGATCATTCACCCAGCTATTGACAAAACTGCTCAAATTAGGTATCTTTTAATTGATATATAAGTCTCTTTGATATAGATGTTAAAAGATGATAAGGGCAAACCTAGGGTAACTTAGGGGCGCAAAGCCGTGCGCGCGCTGTAAGACGCGCGTCCGCCAACGCTTCAGTGACGGACGTAAGCTTACGACGGGTAGGCAGGTTGCCTCGAAAAAAATCCATCAGATTTTTTGATGGGATTGTTCCAGGCACGGTTGGTTGCCTGGTTTTTTTTGTTTGCAAGCGAAAGTGCCAGGCACAATGGCGCGAAAAAAGATAAAGTGACTGACCCCAATGCCTAGGTTGCCCAGAATTCGACTGGATGGCGCGATTTATTATATAACTTGTCGCGTGGTTCAAAGCGAAGAAATCTTCAAAGATAAGGAAGATTATAAAATGTACCTAGAGCTTGTAAATAAATACAAAAGTCAGCATAAATTCAAACTCTTCTCCTACTCTCTTCTTCCAGACCATATCGAACTTTTAGTGGAAACGATTGACGATTTACGCGCAGGTGAAGCGGGCGCTTCCATTTCCAAGATCATGCATGACCTCAATTCTTTATATACGAAGTACTACAATGGGCGTTATCAGAAGCGCGGCCATTTATTTGAAGCTCGTTTTCGTTCCGCACTGGTGGAGAAAGCGAATCATTTGGTGGCCATGACACGCTATGTGCATTTGGCGCCGTCTCGTTATGAAAAAGATTCTTTACAGACCAAAGAATATCCCTATTCCAGCTTTCATGTGTATATTGCGCAAGATGTCATTGCGAGCGAAGCGAAGCAATCTATGTCTAGCGCAGAGATTGCTTCGGTCGCTTCGCTCCCTCGCAATGACATGGCAGGCCTGGATCTTTCCGCAGAAGTAAAAGAGGTACTCAATTTTCTCAAAACCAAAGATGATGCCGCTTCCTATGAAAAATTTGTGCTCGAAGGAGATTTGAAAGAGCAGGAGTTTTTGGAAAAAAGTTTACGTCGTGGACAAGTGCTGGGCTCCGAAGCTTTCCGCCAGGAAGTTAAAAAGAAAGTTCAAGAGCATTCCGAAGAATTGCAAAAAGAAAATGAGCCGTCTCAAAAAACCAGCCCGGTGGTTTTGTATTTTATCGGGGGCCTTGTGATTTTAGCCTGCGCCACCAGCGCTCAACTCTATGTTTCCAAAAAAGCTTTGGAAACCAAATACAAAGAATTGGTCGTATATAAAGAAGCGGAATTTAAG
>JAHFFM010000098.1 GCA_023247935.1 Candidatus Omnitrophota bacterium
GGCACAAACCCTCCCTATAAATAGTACATAATTCAGTACTTATTTTCAAGCAGTATTTCAAAGCGATCAAGCGTATAATAGCCCTACGATGCCCGGACAAAACATCCTTCAAATTCTAGAGAAACTCTTCTCCCCCACCGTCCTCAAACTCACCGACGAAAGCCACAAACACGTCGGCCACCCCGAGACGATGAAAAACAGGGAAAAACTACTGGACCTCTTGATTGTATCCAAAGAATTTGAGGGAAAGTCCCTCATGGAAAGACACTCCGCCCTCTATGCCGCCCTCAAGATAGGCAAAAACGAGGAAATCCACGGCATCACCATCCGCGCGCATTCCCCGGCGGAGTGGGAAAAGACAAAAAAGACCAAGCGGCCCGATAAAATATAAGAATATAAGCATACAAGGGGTCAGCTCAAAGTTCCCCTTGACCGCTTATTCTTATTTTAATCCGGTGTCAAATCACCTTAGGCGCTTGTGCCGCCGCCGTAACGGTTTGCGGGCTTTTGCCGCCGATAGAGCCGCCGTTTCCGGATTTATTTTTCGCTTCCTCAGCCTTGGGAGCCTTAAACTTCGAATCCGGAAACGCCGAGACCGTGTCATTGACAAATTTTGTCACGGTTTTCTTGTCGGCCGGATTGGTGAAATTGTCGTTGGATGCCTTTACGTTGTACCAGAGAATATCCCCCAGGTCTGCGTCGATTACGGCGACCTCAACCATGAAAGAAAACTGAGGCTGAACGGGCCCGCTGATGGCCACTCCGGTCAAAAGGACCGTCGCGATGCCAAGGGCCACGGAAGCCACCTGCGCCGCCGTCTCACCCGAGCTTAAATGCGAGCCGCTCTCACGCACATAAACGATGGCGTTGGCGCCGTGCTTTTCGGCAAAGTAGTTGCCTGAGGATCCCACATCATAGGTAAAGCTGTTCTTCTTATTCGCCCGCATGTCCGCGATCGCCTGGTCGTACAATTTTTTCAGCTCAAAAAAAGCATCTTTGAGCACCGGATTGGAATCCAGGTCTTTTTGGTTTAAGGCCAAGGGCGTGACTTCATACCCCTTTTCTTCCATGGAGGCTTTTACGGCTTCAGCGGAAGTTGTCTTCATGGATTCCATCAGGTCAGCCAGGGGCTTGTTGCCGGCGTTAAACGTGATCTCATAGGCTTTGGCGTCGGGCGGCAGGAGGACAAGTTTTTTCATTTTCTCATGTCTCTCGTTGAATTCAGGATGCACCTTCACCGTCGTCGCGCACCCGCTTAAGGCCACACTGGCGCACAAAAGGACCGTCATTAATTTGAATGAGTGATTCCGCCGGTTAAGCATCATTTGTCTCCCTTTTTCTCCGCTTGTTTGTCCCGCTCTTTTTTGATTAAACCTTTCAGTCTTTCCAATTTTGCCCGCACATAACGGTGGTCTTTGGCTTGAGGAGCCAACTCCAGGTATTTTTGAAAAAGTTCAACCGCTTTTTGGTTTTCCTTGAGCGTTTCTTTTAAAAGCGCCTCCCCGCGGTAAGGATCAGGGTAGGATGGATCCAGCGCCGCCGCATTTTGAAAATAAGTCATCGCCTCCGCGGCCCACCGGACACGCTGGTCCTCCTCTTTTTCATGTTTTATTTTTTTCCATTCTTTGCCGGACAGCTCGCTCTGAAGGGGCTTACGGTCCTCGGCGAGCTTCGCGTAGGCCTCGCCCAATCCATTCTTAACGCGCGCGTCCTTGGGAAACACAGTCTCGAGGCGGTTAAGATCATCCAAGGCATGCTGAACGCGCCCAATTCTGAGATTAAGACGCGCGTTGACAATACGAACATCGCGGGTCAACTCATAATAATTCATATCCAGCGGTGGCGCTCCGGGATCCTGCGGATGGCCATGCTCCTTTGCGAATTTCTCCACGCGGTCCATTCTCTGCCGGGCGGTCTCGTGATCTAAGAAAAGGTGGGTCTGAAATATTTCTTTGCTGTACTTCTGCTTTTCATCGTCAAATTTCTGAAAAAGCCGCTTTACTTCGTAAACGTCCTTGTGGTTTTTTTCGAGCATTTCCATCGCGTAGACATCGGCGTCGTTTTCACGCCCGCGACTGTACCCATAAAGGGACAGCTGAAAGGAAATACTCATGAGTACGCTTGCGCCCGTGTACGAATTGGCGATGACCTTGCCCGTGCTGTTATCGCTCTCGCCGATGGCATAGGCGACGGCGGGCGCCGCGAGAATATTAAACACTTTAAAAAAACCGATTTTATCCTTGGAGTTTTTGTATTCATACACCATGTCCTGCCCGATGGCATGGTGCGATTCATGAGCCATGACCGCGCGCAGCTGGTCGAAATTATCAAGCACCGCCAAAAGACCGGAATTGACATAGATGGATCCCGAGGGAGTCGTGACCGCGTTCAGATTGGGGTCTTTTAAGATATAAACCCTAAAATAAAACCCTCGCGCCTCATCCCCCATCTGATCGACGGGGACAAGCCCCTGAATGGCTTTCTCAAGCTCAGGATCATCATAAACCGCCCCGCTGCCATGCAGAATGTCCTCCAAAATTTGAGAATTTTTAACCAACTCCTCTTTATCTTTCGACATCTCCGGACCGAGCTTGGACTCGGTTACCTGGATGTGGATCGGTGGGTAGTGGAGTTCTTTAGGGGCCTCCACAAGAGTCTCCGCGGCCAGGGCTTGGCTGGTGGAGAGAAATAAACGGGCGGCCAATATAAGAAAAGTTGGATATTTTTTTAAATTTGAGTTAAGGAGTGCTTTTAAAATAAAAACTTAAGTCCCCCGCCGACCGTCCAGTAATCATACTTATCATTTTGGCTTACCGCCGAAGCTGACAGACTGCCGGCGCTTACCGTCACCGTCGTGTCGGCTGAATACATAGGCGCCGTTGATGTTAAAGATCCAATAATCGTTGATAAACCAATCAACAACAACACCCAGCTTGAACGCAAAAGCCGTGCTGACATCGGTTTGCACGTGGATGCCATTGCTGGTCGTTGTGTCATCGACATTCCAGATAACCGTTCCAAATCCCGCTACCGCGTAGGGCACGTAAGACTGGTTCGCAATAGGCGCCCTTAAAATAATTTCACCAAAAAGCGGAAACCCATTTACATCCGGTCCTGGGATCGTGATTCCAGACACCGTGGCATCATCCATTCCAAACGCCGCCCAGCCGCCTGAAAAGCCGACCGCAAGCCACTGGTTAATTCCGTAAGAAACGTCTCCCAATACGGAAACACCGGTACTAAGGCCATCTTCCGTAGGAATCGCGCCCGACACATCCACTCCCACATCCCACTTCCCGGTACGATCCGGCGCCGCCTGCGCGAGCGTCGCGCCCAGCGATAAAATACAGATAAACAGCGTTGCTTTTTTTAATATTGAGTGCTCCTTTTCTTATTTTTATACAACAATCCTTGCCGGCCCAAAATTAGCCGCGAACCACCACTCTCCCATAGGGACCAGAATACACAACGCGCCTTCGTTTGTCAAATAAATTTTGATGATTAATCAAGTCTTCAAAATAACGCATAAAAAATTAAGGGGAAGTCCAACTTGACCCCTTTATGACCCCTTCACTTTACGCTACCCGTTTCCTAATCCTCTGCACGGGCTCTTCGACACATTTATACGCCGCATAGGAAAGGGTGAGGATTAACGCGACCGCGAAATATTTACCCCCGGCATGCACTCCCAGATATCCCAGAATATCTCCCACAAAAATATGGCAGAGATAGATAGGGTAGCTTAAATTGCCCAATAGATTATCCAGTTTGCTTTTTCTGCTAAGTGAAAAAATAAAAGGCACTGCCAATGCTATTCCCAAATAAAACAAAGTCAGACGGTAATCTTCGCCTCGGGCCTCCATTTGCTGGAAGCCATCATAGTGCCAGGCGTAGACGAGAAGCGCCAATACAAGACATCCCGCAACAGCCGCTCTTGTGACCATGGGCCAAGCTTCAATTTTTTTATAAAGAATATAGGCGCACCCTCCCAGCGCGAAAAAAACCAGGACGTTTAAAACCAGCATGCAACCAATGGGAGGAACAATAAAACCGAAGCGCCACATAACAAACCGAAGAATGACTCCGATGCCAAGCGAGGCAAACAGGCCTCGTCGGTCAGAAAAAAGAAAAGCAGCTAACAAGTACAACTCAATTTCTACTGCCACAGACCAAGCTTGGGCGATAGGAAATACGGCTAACTGCTCAATGCCCCTCATTTTAAAAACAACCGTATAAATCTCCTGCCCTACTATGGAGAAATTAAGCAGCGCGATCAACGCTCGATGCGCGCCGCTGACGTTAAGCCCGGTAAACCCGGTCACGAAGTTTGGCCTTCCGGCATAAGCTTGAAACACAAGATAAAGAATCAGAAACAAAAAGTACGCCGAATAAAGGGGTCAAGTCTCCCCTTGCATGCACCCCCTCCTCACCTCGTCATACTCACGCCAGGCTCTTTCATCAAAAACCAGGCTGGCTTTAAATCTTTGACAGCTGCTGCTAACCGTCTTATAAGACCTCATCTTGAAGGCTCTTGCGACCTCCTGCAGCTTTAGGCCTGATAATTCTCTTGAGAGCGCAAGCGCTAGGGTCCTTGGTTTGTTATATTCTCCCCGGATTGATGCATAAAGGCTGGATTCTTTTAACCGGAAGCGCTCTAGGATAGATTTTTTGATCTTCTTGATCATGAGCAGGCCTTCATCACTTCTTTTTTCCGGAATCTCCTCTGATGGCTTTTTGTCCACCAGAAGATATTTTTCTTTGATTTTGTCGATAAAGTCGATATCGCCAAATACGGAGCCCTGCTTATTATTTTTGAAGAAAACTTTTGTCTTTAAATCTACTCCTGATTTTAAAAATTCAAGATAAAGTTTTTTGGCTTCTTTTTCTATTGGCGAAAAATATGAAAGAGCCTCCTTGACATTCAGGTATTGGCTGTCCTTGCCTTTTAAGAAGTCACTATGGCTGGACCAAAGATAGTCTTTGGGGTCTTGAACAAGGTTTGCTTGGGCGGGATTTAGGTGGATGTACCGGATAAGGTGGGTTAGGTATTCATCTTCTTGGACAAGAATGGCTTTAAATCGGCCTCTGAACAGATGACCGTCTTTTTTATGAATCTTATTGAACCTCTGGGTGTAGACCGCTCCTAGATGCCTCATAAAACGAGAGAGGTTGCCTTTGGGAGTATGGATTAACAGATGGTAGTGATTGGTCATCAGACAATAACTTAACACTTTTACGTAAAATAGCCTGGTAGCTTCTTCCAAAACCGCCAGAAACACCCCGTAATCATCATCAATAAGAAATATGCTGTTCCGGGCATTCCCGCGGTTCATGACGTGGTAATGGGCGCCTTGAAATTCAATCCTTAGCGGACGAGACATTGGCGATCCCTCTTGGTTGCTTTACAAGGATAGGTTATCTCAAGGGTGGGGTGCGGTCAAGGGGAGACTTGACCCCTTTATACTTTATATTTATATAACTAAACCGAGTGTCCATTAAATCGGGTGAAGTCCAACTTGACCCCTTTATGACCCTTTACAAATAATCAAAATGCGTAGCTTGAGAATGTTACCATCCGATAATATCTGAGGTTGCAATCACTTTAGAGAGATGTCCTTTTTGGCCGGCGCGCTTGTCCTCTTGAAAAGCAATTTTAACGCGTTCATATTCCTTGCGCTCATTTGGATAGAGCGTTTTACTGGAAAGAACCTCTTGCATAAATTTGATTCCGCCATCCGCATCGCCCATCCAGTTGTAAAGATGAATAATGCTATCAATTGGAGTCGCATGAAATCCAGAATCTCCTTGGGATTGAGGTGGAATGTATTTTTTATACTTATTCCGTAAGTACTTAATATGCTCATAAATCGGCTGATTGGATTTTGTATCACGAGCTTTGATCAAAGCTCTTAATTCGAGATCTTTATCAAGATACTCATCCTTCGTTGGATTAGCCTTGAGAAACCATTCATGCTCTTTAAGAGCTTGATCAAGCTTGCCCTGTCTCTGATGGATATCTCTTATGGACCAAAGAGCTGTGCTTTTGTCAGATTCAAGATTTAACAAAGAAGGTGCTATGGCCTGCTTATATTTTTCCAGGGCTTCTTCGTATAAACCTTGTTTTGCGAAATGGCGTCCTTCGTCTTGAAGGTCATTTCTACGCATAATTTTCTGAGTTGCATTATCATTGGAAAATGGTGTTAAATTTTCGCCTCCCGCAATAACACGAAGCGGCTTATCTAACCCGTCGCTTGTTTTCTCGGCACAAAAACCCTGAAGGGAATAACTAACCGAAAAAATGGCTATCAAAACAATAAATGTTTTTTTCATTGATAACTCTCCCAGTCGGGTAGATGTACGACAAAAACATCTCGCGCCAAATCATGATTAACGTACTGATTTGAAGCGAGAAACTGGTTAAGCCCATCCCCTGCGTTACTAGCTCGAATTAAATCTGTCACAAACCCTGCAACAGTCCGATTCCAACCGTCTTCGGGGTCGAGAGGATTTTCATTTCCGCGTCTCATATAGTCACCATGCTCAGCTCCCACAATTTCAATGTTTAAAGTTGTCACTCCACATAAATTGATACGCTTCCCGCCGATGCCTGTCTGAAGAAGTATGTCTTTAGTCCCCCAAACGTTCGCAATTTGATTGACACCTTTACCGGAAAGATTAGCAAGATTGGAAGGCACATTCTGAGTCAGCTCGGTTATTTTTTCTGAAAGAAGTATGCCCACTCTATTTATATCTTTACTCAAAATAGCGTCCAACGTTTCACTTATATGCTCTCCTATTATTCCAAGCATATTGAACACAGGTTCGAGAAGTGGCCGTAACGGTTCCTGAATTTTATCAAGAATCCAATCTTCCGCAAAGCTTATTAGACTTACAATAGCATTCGCGATATCTTTGTTAAAGCTAAACGTGGCGGCGCCCAAAGCAACAAGACTCTTAACGTTAAATCCAGAAGAAGCAATTGTCTCCACCAGAGGAATAAATCCTCCGGAATATCCCATCGCAACAACAGGCCTTGAAAAATCTGCTAAATGGGCTAAATAATGAGCTGACCAATCTTGCCAAACTTTTGTCACAAGGCTCGAGTGAATTTTGGGTAGCTGTGCTTCAAAATTCCATTTCAAAGTATCCCAAGCTTGATTTGCTAATGTTGATTTAAAATTTGGTTGATAAATTGGCGTTGGGATAACAT
>JAHFFM010000099.1:0-4561 GCA_023247935.1 Candidatus Omnitrophota bacterium
TGAACAGTTTTTGTTTCCTTGCGAACAGGAGCAAGAAGCAGCTTCTCATATTTTTTCTGGTCAGTTTCAGAAGTAACGATGGGCGATAGGACAATGTAAGAGTACCCTTTTTGCTTAAAAAGTTCGGTTAAATGCTGAGTGTGGTAACCGCCGGTGATCATCACCGCCACGCGAGGACGCCCCTCCAATATCTTCTCCGTGTTGCGCATGAACGCAAAATCCCTTTGCTCCACCGAGTCATAAAAATCCATCAGGGCTTTCTTTCCCTGCTCCAGAACGTCTTTGTGGGGAATCAAATCCTCAAGGAAGCCCTGCTCCATGAGTTTGCGGTTGAGAAAAGCCAGATAAAACGGCGTGATGAAATCCGGCTCGTTGAGTTTGAAGTTTTCAAAATCTTTGGTGGTCATCTGGATTTTATAGGCTGTGATGAGCAGTTGCAGGTAACGGTCGATACAGCGAAGGAGCAAAACGTCATGGGTCAAACCGTCATTGCGAGGCGAAGCCGAAGCAATCTCTGCTATAGCTTTAGACAGAGATTGCTTCCCACCACTAAAGCGTTGGCGGGCACGCGCTTCACTCGCAATGACAGCTGGAGAAGCGCTTGTGATAACAGTTTTGTAAACCTCATCCTCCAACTTCTCAAACTCGTCCAAAACTCTCTCCAGGTCAATATCCATAAATTCCCGGAGATAATCCCGATACAACAGAAGGTTCGGATATTCAGAAATGGACACGCCCTTTTCTGAGGCAATATTTAAAGTATTTTGAAAGAGGGAAAATTGAGAGAGCTTGGAATTTTTTACCTGATTTTGTTTCCTAAGACGGCTTTCCAGATTTTCTTTGCCCGTTTTTTTGCTCAATTCATCCAAAAGCGCCGCCTGCTCAAGATTCGCGGAATTAAAATCTATTTCCTTTTCTTTTTCCGTAAGGGTCCGCAGCTTTTGAATGCCTGGAAATTCTTCCAAGCTCACTTTTTGGCTTTGCGCCAAATCCATTAACTCTTTAAAATTAGCCTCAAAACCCTGGCCGGTTTTATTTTTTTCATATTTTATGAGTTCCGAAGGGTAAAGTTTGGCCTTGAGTTTATCCACCCCTCTTTGAATCATCGCCAGATACGAAAGAGTCTCCTCCCGTTTGTCCGCCAAACGCCCATAACTTTCCAAACTCCCATAATAAAGCTCCCTATCCTCAACACCCATAATTTTCATGGGACGGTCGGAAACAAGATTGAGATATTCTTCGCCAGCAATCTTTCCCTGGATTAAAAAATTATTCGCGACCCGATTTAGGATCTCCTTGGAGGGAGCTAGTTTTTTAACCGGGTCGAGCGAAGAGTCTTTGGAAGAGCCCTCGACCAGCACAAGCGAGACTCCGTATTTCGACATGATAAAATCCAAGGCTCCCGCCAAATTTTTCTGGCCTGAAAGATTGGAATGGGCATCCTGGATATGGATGATCAAAGGCGCGGATTCGCCTCGATTGGAATGAATTTCCTTTAACACCGCATAATCCAACGGAGCCTCAAACGTCGAAGGGTCCTTTACGATTTGTTCCAGAAAAGAGGTTTTTGGAGTGAGAAAAGCGGCTGCTTCCTGCGGAGCGCAATAGGCCATTTCCTGGCACAAAAAAGCCCCAATCAATATAAGGGAGGCACACCTTAAGAACGCTTTGTTTTCTAAGGGCATAAGTTAATCAATTTTAAGTCTCTTTTACTAAAATTATGCCCTAAAAATCGAGGGAATTCAAACCGGGGATTTTTCCCTGCGTTCCACTCTTAAATCACGCAAGGGATTGCCTCCCCAAACACCTTTCGGGGGAATTTTGGTGCCTTTAGGAAGCAGGCTGCAGGGTGCGATGGACGCTCCGTCTCCTATCTCGCAATCCGGCATGATAATGGAACTGAGTCCAATAGAAACATTGTTTCCAATTTTAGTGGGAGCAAGCCGTAAATAGCCTCTCTCAGAGGCATGGCAAATCAAGGCCACTCCCCCTCCGATCATCACATTATCTCCGATTTCCAGCATGGAGAGATCCGCCAATCCGCCGGTGTTGATATTCGCCCCAGCCCCGACCTTTGCGCCCATGAGCCGGTAAAAAAGCGTCTGAAACGGCGAAAGCCTTAGGACATCCAAAAAAGCGCTGTTGGCGATAAGAATCATCGAATTGTATCCCATCCATAAAAGGGCTTCTTTGGAATGGATGGCGAAAAGGCCCGGAGCGATCTTAAAACCAAACAAATTTTTGGCAAATACGCAGAGAAAAATGAGAGCGGCTCCAAAAAGGAAATAGCCGAATCCTATGGAAAACGAAAACAGAAGCACCCGCCACCAGAGATCCGCCCCGGACGTACACCGCCAAACACCGACCAAAAAATAGACCATAGGGAAAAACCCAAGCCCCACAACAGCCGCCGCCAGAAGGTGAAGAAAAATCTTCCACAATTCAAAACGGGTCTTTTCCCATGGAGTCGAAGGTTTTGGCATGAAATCAGTTTATCACATCTGATTTACCATAACGACAGGCTCTGAATTTACACGTGGTAGGGTATTTTGACTTCCAAGTCTTCTATTTTCTTGAAATCAGCCGCGTCGCGGGTCACAAACGTAAGTTCTTGATTCCTGGCAAGCACAGCCTGGAACGCGTCCGGAAGTTTCACCCGATAACGATTCCGGAGGGACGCCGCCATGTCAGCCTCATCAGGACCTATGGACAAGCATCCAAATTCGTCGAGAAACGCCGATACTTCTTCCCATTTGGGTCCCGCTTTTACCAAAACTTCAGCGCGAGTGATCACCGATATGAGGGCTTCGTCCGGCTGAAGACCCGACAACCATTCGGTGGCCCGGGGAATGCCGTTTAAATGGTCAATCAAAATCGTGGAATCAATCAAAAATTTTGCGGCCACTACTCCCACTCCTCACGAAGGTTGCGCACAAAACGCACGCTGTCGCCATGACCCTTTAAAAGCCCGGCCGTATCCTTCAAAACCCCGTGATAGCCTTTTTCCTGCGTTTTTTTCTGGAATTCTTTGATCGCGACCCGGATAGTCTGAGCGGTGGACTGGCCGTGCCGTCCGCTATACCGGTCCAACCATCTTTTATCCGATTCCTCGATTGTCACAATTGTCCTAACCATAATCGTCCCTCTATCGCCCTACCTAAAAATAACAAGCCAAACGGGTGGCGCATGAAATCTATCTTTATTTATCCAAAAAGGACAGCACATCGCAGCCCGGAGTCTTTTCTTGAGGTCCTGATAGCGTTTTTGGATAAATAAAATAGGTTTCGTGTGACAGGACCTGTTTGGCTTGTTATTTTTAGGTAGCTCAATAATATAAATATATCATATATGTGATGATATATCAAATTATGGAAAAAGCCTTATCGGCCAAAGTTTTGCCCTCTTCGTTTCTTCCCGTTGCCTTCGATGGCGCGCAAATGATAGAGTAACGCCTATGACTTTGACCGAAAAATTCATATTGATCACGGGCGGGACACGGGGCATCGGACACGCCATCACTCTTTCGCAAGCGGGTCCGGGCGTTCATTTTTTCCTGAATTACCTTCGGGATGAAACCTCCGCCGAAGCCGTCAAAAAGGAAATTGAAAAACGGGGTTCCCGCGTGACTCTCATGCCCGGCAACGTCGGAAATCCCGAGGAAATTTCCCAGATTTTTTCCATCATCCAAGAAAATGCGCCGAGACTTGACCACTTGATTCACAGCGCCGCCCTCGGCGTTTTTAAACCCGTTCATCAGCTGCGCGTCAAAGATTGGGATATCTCACTCGACGTCAATGCCAAAGCGTTTCTTCTTTTGGCGCAGGGTGCGCTGCCTTTGATGAAAAAAAATGGAGGAAAAATCGTCACCATCTCAAGTCTTGGAGCCAAACATTTCACGCCCAATTACGGCGCAATCGGAATTTCCAAAGCGGCTCTTGAAAACCTGGTCCGGTACTTAGCGGTGGAACTGGCCGCTTTTAATATTCATGTCAACGCGGTTTCAGGGGGATTGGTGGAAACCGACTCGCTTAAAATGTTTCCTGATTTTGAAAATATGAAAAAGACTTACCTCTCCAGAACGCCGTTCGGCAGAACAGGCACGCCGGAAGATATCGCACGCGTGGTTTCTTTTTTGCTCAGTCGGGATTCTAATTGGATCACGGGGCAAACCCTGATCGCGGACGGCGGTTATTCCCTCTCTTAACACTCGTCTGTTTCTGAGCGCATGTCTGATCCTTATTTTATGGGAATGGGTGCGACGGATTTTCTGGATAAAGCATCTTTTAAAGGGAAACCCCCCGATTCAGCCCGCCGCCAAAGATATGTCCTCCTCCAAAAAAATTTCCATTATCGTACCGGCCCGCAATGAAGAAAAAAATATCACGCGATGCCTTCGCTATCTAGCTGAACAGGATTATCCGGATTATGAAATCATTGTGGTCGACGACCGCTCCGATGACCGCAGTCCGCATTTGATGGACAATATGAAAAAACTTTCGTCCGTTCCGCTTAAAATCATCCGAGTCGAAAAATTGCCTCCGGGATGGACCGGAAAAAATCA
>JAHFFM010000099.1:4661-7149 GCA_023247935.1 Candidatus Omnitrophota bacterium
CCGGAATTTGCGTCTGTATTGTTCTAGCGCGTTTTTTCGGAAACCGCATGGTTCAATCCAATCCCTGGTACGCCTTGCTCCACCCGGTAGGCTCTCTGGTCATGACCTGGATTATGACCGTTTGCGCGTGGAGAATCATCACCAACAAACCCTCCGAGTGGCGCGGCGGGCTGTATTAAAATAACAAGCCAAACGGGTCCTGTCACATGAAACCTATTTTATTTATCCAAAAACGCTATCAGGACCTCAAAAAACATCGGGTTGCGATGTGCTGTCCTTTTTGGATAAATAAAGATAGATTTCATGCGCCACCCGTTTGGCTTGTTATTTTTGTGGATCAATAAAACTTATTCCTATCTCTCCCCAGCCACAGCGGGTGGCAAGGAAGAGACCTTATTAGATATTTGAAAACGCTATCAGGACCTCAAAAAACATCGGGTTGCGATGTGCTGTCCTTTTCAAATATCTAATAAGGTCTCTTCCTTGCCACCCGCTGAAGTTTGGGCTTATGCTCGCGAAGAAGCGAAGTTTAACTTTTTGATGGGTTTTTCTGTTTGGGGTAAGTAAAGCTTGTAAAGCTGTTTTTGGGCGAGCTTTTTGAATTCGGGGTTTTCTCTTCCGGCGTTTAAAATCAAATTTTTATATTCATAAATTCCTGTCGGCTTTTCATTCCAGTCGTACAAACTCATTTTAACCGGTAAATGGTTAACCGCGTCAAACACCGCTATCACCCGGTAAGCAAAATAACCCGTCTCATCCGCGGCGCTTCCCGGAAAAGAAGCTTCCACAATTTGACCCGAATCATCCTGTGAAATCTTCGAGGAAATTTTTCCGTCTTTCTTGCCTTTTTCCACCATGGCGGCGAAATCATTCAAAAATGTGCCGATTCCCGCGTCTTCAATATCATACGCTTTGCTTCCCTCCCTCACCCAGGGACTCGATTGGTCCAGAAATATAACAGGAGCCAACCCCAGCAAAAGCCCGGGCTTATGAATGGCTAATTTTCCATCATGCCGGCCGCGCTCATACAAAACCTGAAGGCCTTTTTTGGAAGAATCAAGCCAGTGCATGTAAATTTTGAACGGCTTTTCAAATTTTAAAAATATTTTCTCTTTTTCGCCCAGCTTCCCGCCGGATTCTTCCTGTTTATAAAACACGCCCTGATAATCCTGAACGCCGTTATAAGCATTTAGGCTTTCTTTCAGAATCGCGTCCAGCTTCTCCTGTCCTTCGATGGCCATGCCGTTTGCAGAGGATGAAAAAATAAAGCAGGCGATTATGAAAAAAATACGGAACAAATTTTTCATTTTATGATTTTTCCGATAAAATTTCTGACTTCACTTTCGTACCGGCCCGGGTCCGTCAAAACAGCCTCATTGTGTTTGGCATTGGGAACCACCAGACGCTCAAATAACGGCGGATCGCGGCGTAAATTCTGGCGGCATAAAGTTTCCAAAAATTTTTGATGGGAGACCGGCACATAATCATCCGCTTCCCCGTGAATCATGCAAAGCGGCGCATGATTTTTCCGGAGCATGGCTTCGGTGTCGATAAATTTTCTTTTACCTCTTTTTTGGCAATGCCAATACCCAAGATCCGTAAAAATGTTCACCACCCAATCCGGATAATGCTCACCGAAAAAATTCGGCCTCACCAAAATCGGGGCCCATTTGCGGATATAATCCCGGAAAATTTCTTTCATGGAAAAAAGCCCGTCGGAAATCACGGCTTCCACCGACTCATCCCGAAAAGAAACGGCCAGCGCCAAATCCGCGCCCTTGGAAACGCCAAACAAAACCACGCGCACATTCGGAGAAATCGCTCGCTTAGCCCATCTCAAAACCGTCACCAGTTTATCCACTTCTTCTTCATGGGGCCATTGAGAAAGCGAATTTTTCTCGCTCTCTTCATTTTTATCCGTAAAGTCCACGCTTAGCACGTGAAATCCCATCCCAGGGAAAAAATAAGCGTACTTTTCCCAGGAATTTTCGTTGGACCCCGATTCATGGCAAAAAACAAGCGCCTTTGTAGAACTTTCACAGGGCAAATAAAGCGCGGAGATCTCCCTGTCCGAAGAATCCAGTATGGTGACTTTTTCTCCTCTGGCGGCACTTGTGAAATCAGATGGCCTGTAAACCAACCCCATAAAAATGTTGCTGATCATGCGCGTGTACTTGAAACCTGAAAAAATCGAGTAGCACAAAACCAGAAAAAAGGGGATGGTTAGCAGCCAAATCGTCATGAGACCGCCACCGTTTGTTTCTTTTTCTTAAGAACCCTCTCGGTAAAAAAAGAAGCGACAAGGGTCAATTCAAACAAAATTAAAAGAGGGATGGCTAAAAGAAGCTGACTGGCGATATCGGGACCTGGCGTCAAAATCGCGGCCAGAACAAAAATTAAAACCACGACCTGCCTGTGAAATTGATTCAACACACGTGTATTCAAAATACCCAAAGCAACTGGAATTAAAATAAAAACCGGTAAATTA
>JAHFFM010000100.1 GCA_023247935.1 Candidatus Omnitrophota bacterium
CTTGTCGTGCCCGCAAGCGGAATGTCAGCCGGGAAAATAGATAGATTTGCAATATCAAACGCAGTTGATCCTGTTTGCAAACGCGCGTTCATATTAGCCGTTGTCGCATCAACCAAAAGCGGGTTAGAAGTTATTATGGTTTTTGAAAGAGCGGCATCTTTTTGCTTGGAAGCCACATCCCCCAAGTTACGCCATTGATCGATGGTCATATTCTCAATATAATTAAAAGAAGCGAATCCGCCGAAATTCGAATTACCGGTGACGTTGTAATTGCATCCGGGACAATAATAAATGTTATTTTCGAAATCCACACCGGCCCTTCCTGTATCCATTAATTTTTTGGAACCAAAAATCGGCGCGCGCGCTGTGTTTAAATTTACAAAGATATTATTTTTTACGGCTAAACCGCCTGTCATATTAGAAAATCCGAATAGACGCTCACCTTGGTCAACACCGCTTTGATCATAATAAGAGCGAAGCTCATCATCCTTACGATCTCTCTGAAGTGTGTTGCCTATAATCTGCACATCGGAAATCGCATCCTGTCCGCCTGTCAAACCGGAAATATTGATGGCTTGGCCCATATTTCCGAAAACCAAATTGTTGATAATCCGGATATTCGCGGGTCTCTTGCCAATCGCAAAACCGTTTTGTTCAACACCGACAGCAATTCCGGGGTTAGGGCGAAGTCTTTTTTTCTCTCCTCTAGGATCGACGCCGCCAGCCCAAATACGCGTATTCATAATGGTGATATCGCTGCCGCCGTCGATATAAATATTAGGATCAAAATTGTCACGCGAAGTCGGTTGAATGCCGTTATTATGAACCTGGCAATTGATAACCTTGCCTCCGTTTGTTTTTGTTTTGGCATTGTAATCCAGAAAATCGATACCGGCCCAAGCGTTTTCATAAACTTCCGCATCTTCAACCGTCACATTTTCCGCTTCAATGGTAATGGATTGGCCAATCCCAGACCCCTGCCCCATATTATTTCTGCGGGAAATACAATTTTTAATTAAATTATCTTTAGCCCCGGGAGATGGAGCTCCCCAACGGCTCCTATCAATAATAAACCCTTCCATCGCATTGAGCTCTGAAAGACAATTGATAAATTGTGTATTTGGATAACTGCTGGCAAAACCATAACCGGAGGACAATTTCGCATGCAAATCTTTAAATACATAGTTTCCTCCCACATATTTCAAATCCGTGCTGGTTCCGGCATAACCCTTATACACTTTAACCAAACGATCCGTTCCGTCCTGCGGGGTCCTTCCAATAAATATGTCGCGACCCGCTGCGTGATCAGGTTTTAAATTATCCGTTCTCCAAACATAGAGTCTTTTAGTGGAACTTTCATAAAAATAAGTGCCGCGCACCATGGATAAATTGGAATTCCAACCGTTTGCAAGGGTCACGCCTTGCACAGACCAGCCCGCAAAAAGATGCGGCCCGTCTTTGGCTGTGTCTTCCTGGGCGGCAATGTTCGGCCACCATTCAATTCCACTGACATACCAAATGGATGTTCCGGGCACGTTTGTCCAATTATCCCTTCCCATTTCAAATGCCGATTTTGCTCCACGGAAAATAGGGCGCGATAAATTAGGATCGCCATACGCCGCAAAAGTTATCGGGTTATCCGGATCGCCTTTGGCGTCTATCGTCCATTGAGCATCCAAACCCACCCACTCGTCCCCTCTTTTAAAAAGAAGCTGATCTCCCGGATTGAGCTTAACCTCACCCAAAGAAATTTTATTTTCGCCCGTCGTGCAGCCCGCATTTTTCCATGCGCCGCAAACGCTGTAATAAGGCTCCGCTTGCGTGCCTTTTCCCGTGGTGTTGTTTCCGGACGTGCTGAAATAATAAGTGGCCGCTTGACACTGAGACGAGACAAGAAGAAAGAAAAGGAAAAGAAGCCTTCGAATCGTCAAGGCCCCTTCCCAGCCCGAGAACTGGGGTCTGAATCTTTTATTGCTGTGTGTGGCTTTTAAAAGGTGAAAATTGCAAAAGTCAGCAAAGAGCATCCATAAGAGCATGCACGGAGATTTTTTGATTTTAATCATCGCAAGTCCTCCTACCTCACCCACCCATCTACCTTTCTTTCTACTACAATTATCAGCACCAATTAAAAGTATATACAATGTTTAATCAAAAATCTACATTTGTTAAATATATTAATTATTGTTTAATAAATATATCTAAAAATATACTAAAATGGTATTAAATTAACTAGATTTAACAGACGTCCTAAGGAGGGTCAAAAATGAGAAAAGTGCCAAAAATGAAGTTGTGTCAAGAGGCGTTTTTAATTTTTATAGAAAATTTTTGAGACAAGGCCGCCAGCGCTTGATGCACATACACTTTGTCGCGCGCGTTCAAAACCAACCAGTAAACTCCCAGAAAATACACGGGCGCGCACAAAAATAAGGTCACGATCGGCATCACCGATAAAATAAATCCTTTGTGAAACCAATGAATGCCGAATAAAACCGCACCCCAGTAGATCAATGCCCAAAAAAGCGGCTTTATATAAGACTCCACCCAGTATTCCCTGACAGAAAAACCAATAATTTTGAGGCTGTACGGCACGGAAAAGATAATGGTGTAAACGGTACAGGCTATGGAAGTGCCAACCGCCATCCCCTTCAGTCCCATTTGCATATGAACCGAAAACACATAACAAAGCGTCAAAGACATCATGGAAAAAATAGGAGACAAAATGCCCGGTATTTTTACTTTCCCAATCGCGTAAGGAATATTCAAACAGGCGGCCACCGGAATATAAACCATTTGCCCCATAAGGCCGATAAACATCATCGTGGCCGAATCAGAAAAACCGTCTCCCACCCAGGAATGAATAATCGACTGAGAAAAAGCCATGAGCGCGAGACAAATGGGAATCACCAGCATACCCATCACCTTGGAGTATACGTAGATAAATTGCTTTAGACGGTCATTTTCCTTTTTAGCCAATAAATCCGTAAAGGTGGGCGTAAGCGTCCACGTAGGCTCCATAAAAATTTTTTCAATGAGGCCGCCAAATTTCACGCCGATTCCATACATGGCGTTATAAGCCGGTCCCCAAAGGCGATTCACCATCCAGTTAATGGCGTTATCATGAAAAACCGAGCTTAAATGCCCGGTCATGGCGTAGAAACTAAAAGATAAAATCTGCCGCACTTTTTTTAAGTTGAAATGTTTTAAATTGATTCTAAATTCCGCAAGCACCTTTTTATAAGCCAGATAAATGGCAAAATTTTGAGTCCAAGTCATAATAAGGCTGATAAGCCCATACGTGACAAGTGTTAAATTTTTGGCGGGCAAAATAGAGAACAATGCAAAGATAGCTATGCCGCGTATGATAATGCCTGCCGACGAAGCCAGATTAATCAAATCAAAACGCTGCTTAGCGTATAACCCCGCCCAATAAACCACGTTGGGAATACTGATCGCGAACGAGCAGGTTAAAAGCATAAAAAAAACATGAGAGTCTTGATGATAAGCTTCGGGAATACGGAAAATAACCGGAATAAAAGAGCTTATAATAAGGCCAGCCACGAAAACAATTCCTGATAAAACAAAGAAAATGCCACGGCCCGTGGACATATAACCAATAAACTCTTCTTTATTCCCGCTGGACAAAGCGAAGGTCGCATTCTGCGATAAGGCCACCCGGATGCTGGTGCTCATAGCTTCCACAAACACCATAAGCCCCTCAAAAACCACAATCAGCCCAAAAACCTCTTTTCCCAGCTTGAGAACCAGAAACGGGACCAGAAAGAAGCCGATCAGCATACCCACAACCCGGCCGGCATAATTGCTGAGGATATTCATAAAAATTTGACGTTTCATAGCGGGTTAAGTATATAAAGGATAAGTCCGGGATGCAATCTCTGACTTTCTTTGAGCGTCTTTGAATTTTTTATTCCTCATTTAAGAAAGCGTCAGGTATTATACTTTTTATGAGATTTAAAAATGACTGAAAACACCGCAAAACCAACCGTCAGCGTCATTATTCCCGTTTATAATGGGGCGCAGTATTTAGGCAGAGCTATCCAAAGCGTACTCTCGCAAACTCACCCCGCGCACGAAATCATCATCATAGACGACGGTTCTTTTGACGCCACGCCGTCGATTATGGAAAAATTCAAAGGCAGGATTATCGCTAAGAGAATCCCTAATTCGGGTCCCGCCGTCGCGCGGAATGTAGGAATTGAAATGTCAACCGGCGATTACGTGGCTTTTCTGGATCATGATGATGTATGGTTTAAAACTAAATTGGAAAAACAAGTAGACGCCGTCATCCGGTATCCCGAAATCGGTTTTGTGTGCACTAATTTCACAGTTCGCTATCCGCACTTAAGAAATAGGATGGTGGTGCATTTTTCAATTTTGAAAAATTCAAAATCCCTTAATTTTAACGAGCCTCTCAAACAAAATGCGTTCAAACTTTTGATTGAGGAACATTTTATCGGGACTTCTTCGGCGGTGATGATCAAAAGAGATGTGATTAAAAAAGTAGGGTTGTTTAACCCTATTTACCGCAGCACGCAGGATTACGATTATTGGGTGCGCTGCTCGCTGGTGACTAATTTCATCGTATTATCTGAAATTTTATTTTATAAAAAAAATCATGTGATGAACATTTCGCAGAATACCGTGCGGACGCATACATTCCGGAAAGATATGCTCAAAGAAATCATCATCAACCACGGCAATTACATCCATCAGCATCATTTTGAGGATATTTGCATGCAGGCTTTGGCGGATTGCTACTTCTTTCTGGGAAACCTGCATTTTGAAGCCGCTCAGATTTTTGAGGCTTACCGCTGTTACATTCGCGGACTTTGGACTAAGCCTTCTCCGAAGAATTTGGGTAAATTCACGTGGGCTTTTTTTAAGAAAACGACTCGGCTTTTGACATTTAACCTGCTAAGCCGAAAAAATTTCAATAAGTAGCGTTTAACTTCCCGTATTTCTTTTGGTAATCGACCGCAAGACGTTTATTCCACCATGCCTCAATTTTATAAGACAGGTTTTCGAAAGGTTTCAGAGCCAGCCCAAGGGTGAGCTGCCGGCAAAAAGGAAGCACGATAAACATTCTCCGTCGCCATCCCAAATTCGCGTAGCGCGTTGGAAAATACTCAGCCTCCGTCACACCCCATTTGTCACGGATATGATGCAGACTTTCAACTTCCCATTCATTGCACCATCTCAAAAGGTAATAAGGAATATCCATTTTTTCAAGCGCGGGACCTAAGGGCGGCTCGGACATGAAGCCTACTAGAGACGCCGGTTCAAAATAAATTTTTTCTCCGATTTTATTCAGGCTCAACGTGGCATCAATCAATTCTTTGCTCACGACGTGTTTATCAAAATAACCCATTTTCTCAACGACGTCCCTGCGAAATAAAACACAATGAAATTCGAACGCGTGAGTCTCTTCACGTTTCATCGTAGATCTGGCTTCGGGCAATTTTTTACCTTGATGATGGATTTGATCCACCAACACAAATTGCTCTTTTCCATTAATGGTTTTTTTCTGAGTTTTAATTATTCCACCGGCAAAATGCACGATCGTGTGCAAAGGGACGCCTTCCGTAATCAGCGGACTCACCGCGCCCGCGCCTGTTTCCTCGGCACATCTCACCAACGTTGAAAGCCAGCCGTCAGTCACCATACAGTCGTTCTCAACAAAAGCGATGTATTTTCCTTTGCAGCGCTTGGAACCGATATTGCGCGCAATTGCCGGCGGGAGAAAATGGTCTATCCGGATATATTCGAATTTTTTCTCTTTGGAAAGTTTTTCGATTTGATCTTGAACTTTTTTGGGTGAATTCGGGTCCACAAAAATAATCTCAAAAGGGACATCTTGGGTATGCTTATAAATCTCCTCGACCGTTTGAGCCGAGAAACCAAAACGGTCTCTCGGAGAAATCACGATCGATACGAGTGGTGACGACATTTTAATCTCCTGTTCTTAATTTTTATTTAGAAATTGTCCGGGTGTAAATACCCGCCAGAAGTTTATTTAATTTTTTCGTTTCAAAATGTTCTTCCACAAAAGCGCGGCCGGCCCGTCCCATTTGCGGCCATTTTTCGGGATGCTCTATTAATTCCCCTAATTTCTGGGCCAGCGCTTCCGAATCCCGTTCAGGCACCAAAAACCCGGAAATCCCGTCCTGAACCAACTCTGGAATGCCGCCATGAAGCGTGCTCACCACAGGCATTCCCATGGCCATGGCTTCTTTAAGCACATTCACGGGCGCATCCTGGTCTCCGGTTTTAGCCGTAACGCTGGGCGCTATAAAAAGATGGCAATCTTTCAAAATTTCAATGATCTGGTCCTGGTTTTTAGCGCCTAGAAAGTATACACGATTGGCAATGCCAAGAGTATGGCATTTCTCACGAATGGCGGTCTCCATCGGGCCATCTCCTATTAACAAAAATTCTAAATTTTTACCATTTTTAATCAATTTTGACAAAGCTTCCACCGCGTACTCAATCCCCTTTTTCTCAACCAGCCTTCCGATCATGGCGATTTTTACGGGGCCTGAAACCGGCTTATGCCTTTCGGCAAAAGCAAAACGGGCGCAATCAATCCCCGAGTACACTACGGAAACCTTCTTTTCCTGGCAGCCCATGGAAACCAGCTTGCGCTTAAAAAAATCACAATTGGTTAAAAAATAATCCGTCTTCGAAAACAATTTTTTATAAACATCCTTCCCGTTTTCTTGAACAAACTGGCTGATGTCATAGCCCCGAAATTGAACAATGAGTTTTCCGCCTAAAATTCCCAATTCATGAATCGGAAGAAATTGAAGGCCGAAGGTGCCAAATTGGCAATGAATCACATCATAAGGTCCTTTTCCGGCCAGATGGTCCGCCTGATAAAGCAGCGATAAAGATAAAGCTTTTCGTCCGAATTTGAAAAAATTAATCGAAGACATGGCCGCTTTTGGGGACTTGAAGAAAAGTTTCCAAAAAATCGGGTCACCATGCAGGAATCGATAGCGCCAAGAATGCTTGGCGTCCCACAAATAGGTGGTCCTGGAAAGCAGGTCATACTTCTCAACGATCGGATGAAGTTT